>JABDGA010000038.1 GCA_013286285.1 Alphaproteobacteria bacterium
GCACCCGGCGATGTCGTGCTGTATCAGGGGCGCTCGTACAAAGCCTACCGCGGCATGGGATCGGTAGGCGCAATGGCGCGCGGTTCTGCCGATCGTTACTTCCAGCAGGAAATCAGTGATAATTTAAAACTGGTTCCCGAAGGTGTCGAGGGCCGTGTGCCTTTCAAAGGCCCGGTTGCAGGAGTTATCCATCAGTTAGTCGGCGGCCTGAAATCCGCCATGGGCTATACCGGCAATGCGACTATACCGGATCTGCAGGTGAACCGGGAGTTTGTCCGTATCACGAATGCGGGACTCTCGGAGTCTCATGCGCACGACATCATCATCACCCACGAAGCGCCGAACTACCGGCGGGATTGACCAGACTCAGATTATAATCCCCAATAGTTTCCTTGGTTCGTGCTGACCGCATCGCTATCCGCGCGCGACAAATCCGGCGAAAATACTATAAGCTCCGCTATCTCTCCCTGCCATCTATTGGCAAAATCGGAAGATTCACCAATATAAAAAGCAGTGGAAGGTATTAACGTTAAGCTTGCATGGCTCTCCGTATTTCCTACGGTATCATTGCTTCCTGCAACACCATTGAGGTATACGCTGCTTAACACAGAATTTTGGGTCGCTATCCACCGATACCAGTTGTTTACTTTGCAGGGAATTGCCTCTTTGGATGGGATCTTGTTCCCCCATCTTAAGGAAACGCAGGCTTTGGAACTGTGACTAAAATTTATTGACGTGTCATTGGCATAGATAGTGCCGATGAGCGCGATATATTTGCCTCCCGCATCACTTGCCAGATTCGCGACCGCTGCAAAAGTGTCAGGACCTACAGCACTAGATAAGGTTCCGGTCAGGTAACGATCTACACCATTATACACCCCACAAGGCTGTCCGTTCAAACATCCCAGAGATACGATAGGTTCTGCCGATTCAGACAACGCCCTGACATCTGCATTATGACCGCTTTGATCATACCAGGTCTGCAGGGTATAGGTTGAACCGTCGAAAAACGGATCATGCGTATCAATGCCGCATGTTTGCGCCGAAGCGGTGAATATCTTGGTGGCAGAATCACTTGAACGGCGTAATTTGACCAGATTATTTTTAATCCAGTCAGCCGCCAAAACCCGAAAAGAATAGGCAGCGGCAGCAGGATGAGCATCCAGCGGAAGCGTGTAGGGACAAACCGCAGCGATATTACCGTTTTCCTCGGAAGCCCATCCTGTAATCGGCAATAAACCCATCCATAAACAAAGTAATAATATAGATTTTTTCATATCTGCATGATTAAGGCACTGAGGGATAACGATGTGACGAAAAGGTTATACATTGAAAAACCAAGACCATTCAAGCACTTATAATTCACCCCTTTGATATATTTTTAGTTTACATACCGTCTTATATATGCTACGTGATGCCTCCCTTCGTTGCGGATGGCCATGTATACCGTGTGGTGGTGCGCTAAAGGGATTAACAGAAAGAAAACGGTTGATTATGAAATTACTCGCGTGCAATAGCAATATCCCGCTCGCCGAAGCCATGTCGTCTTACCTTGGCTGCGCCCTCACCAAAGCGACGGTGCGGCGATTCCCGGACATGGAAGTATTCATTGAAATCCACGAGAATGTACGCGGCGAGGATGTATTTGTCGTGCAATCCACCTCGTACCCCGCCAACGACCATATCATGGAGCTTCTGGTGGCGCTGGACGCCCTGCGGCGTGCATCGGCAAGGCGCATCACTGCAGTCATCCCCTATTTCGGCTATGCCCGCCAGGACAGAAAACCGGGGCCACGCACGCCGATTTCTGCAAAACTGGTGGCTAATATCATCACCTCAGCCGGTGCAGACCGTGTTCTGACCGTGGATCTCCATGCCGGACAGATTCAGGGATTCTTTGATATTCCCCTCGATCATCTTTATGCTACACCGGTCATAGTATCCGACATTCGGGCGAATTATAAGGAAAAGAATGTCATCGTGGTTTCTCCGGACGTAGGCGGTGTCGTTCGCGCCCGCGCACTGGCAAAACGCCTGGAAGCCGATCTCGCCATCGTGGACAAGCGTCGTGAACGCGCAGGCGTGTCTGAAGTCATGAATATCATTGGCGACGTCACCGGTCGTCACTGCATTCTTTATGACGATATTGTGGATTCTGCCGGCACACTTTGCAATGCCGCCGAAGCGCTGATGAAGCAGGGAGCTGCATCGGTAACCGCCTATGTCACACACGGCGTGCTGTCCGGTAAGGCAGTGGAACGCGTCGCCGGTTCCGCCCTTACCTCGCTGGTGGTAACCGACAGCATTGCTACCACGGCGACCGTTAAAGCTACCAAGAATATACGCGTTATATCCATTGCCCCGCTGCTGGCTGAAGCGATTCGCCGCATCAGCGAGGAAACGTCCGTATCCAGTCTGTTTGATTAATTAAATACCATACTCAGGGAGAAAACCTATGAAAGTCAATGCCACTTTAGAAATACAGCAGCGTGAAAATAACGGCAAAGGCGCAGCGCGTGCTTTGCGCCGCAGCGCTCTCGTTCCTGCCATCCTGTACGGAAACAAGCAGGAAGCAACGAAAATTGCCCTTCCGCTCAAAGAGCTGACCATCGAATATAAGAAAGGTGCGTTCTTTAATAAGATCATCGATCTCAAAATGGACGGCAAAGTCATCCATTCCCTGCCCCGCGACATTCAGACCCACCCGGTTACCGACGTCATTGAGCATGCCGATTTCCAGCGCGTGGACAAAGACAGTATCATCCATGTATTCGTGCCGGTGAAAGTGCTTAACCAGGAAAAATCCGTTGGCTTGAAGCGCGGCGGTGTACTCAACATCGTACGCCACGAAATCGAGCTGCTCTGCAAACCGGATGCGATTCCCGCTGCCATTGAGGTGGATGTGCTGAACGTGGATATCGGTCGTTCCGTTCATATCAATGATATTACACTACCGGAGCACGTTAAAACCGCTATTAAGGGCCGCAACTTTACGATCGTTACCGTCGCAGGACGCAGCAAAGAGGAAGAGGAAACTCCAGCTGCAGTGGCAGCAGCTACCGCCGCTGCTGCAGGTACTGCTGGTACAGCAGCACCGGGCGCTACACCTGCCGCTGCGGGTGGTGCGGCTTCAGGTGCCACTCCCACTACTGGTGCTGCCGCCGCTCCTGCCAAAAAGAAATAAGGCGTTTTAGTCATGCTGCTCGTAGTTGGCCTCGGCAATCCCGGTGCAAAGTACGAGCGTAACCGGCATAACATAGGCTTTCACGCAGTGGATAAAATTGCGCAAGCCTATGGTGCCGGATCATGGGCAAAGAAGTTTCGCGGCGAATGGTGCGAAGCTCGGCTAGAGGGTGAACCGTTTTTCTTCCTGAAACCGCAAACCTATATGAATCTTTCTGGAGAATCGGTCGCATCCACTGCACATTTTTATAAAATCCCAACAGAACGCATCATCGTTATTCATGACGATCTCGATCTCCTATCCGGCAAGATTCGCGTCAAGCAGGGCGGCGGCCATGGCGGGCATAACGGCCTGAAAAGCATTGATGCCCATATCGGCAATGACTACTGGCGTGTACGTATCGGTATCGGACGACCGGAAAATAAAGATCGGGTTACCGATTACGTACTGGAGAATTTTACCAAAGAAGAACTGCCTCTACAGCAGAAAATACTGGCAGCCATAACCAATCATTTCAGTTACCTTAGCAAAGACGATGCGTCCACTTTCATGAATAAAGTCGCACTAGACGTCAAAAATTAATATTGCCTGCGTACCTTATTTGCCTTGCGCTGCCCGAATAACTTGGCTATACATTCCCAACTTTTTGACGCGGGGTGGAGCAGCCCGGTAGCTCGTCAGGCTCATAACCTGAAGGCCGCAGGTTCAAATCCTGCCCCCGCAACCAAATTTCCAAACAAAATCAATGACATAAAAATAACGGGGCTTTGTAAAAGCCTCGAAATGCCCTAGTGCAGTGTTAGGGCACTTTGACTCTCGATATAAAACCTGATAAGCTGAGGTCTATAAACGCCGCATTTTCATGCGCAAACCTCAGAGAGACTTTATGCCGACAATTGATTTAATGGGAGGAAAACTCCAAATTTACCAACGTGGCACTAGCCGATTCTGGCAGGCCCGAACTTCCGTTGGTGGTAAGCAGCTTCAATTCAGCACCAAACAGGAGAGACTGGATCAAGCACGTCAGGTTGCTGAAGACTGGTATCTTACCCTGCATGGCAAGTATCGGGCTGGTGTTCTAGACACAGGGCCAACCTTCCAGAAGGCCGCCGAACAGTTTCTCAAGGAATACGCCGTCATCACGGAAGGCGAGCGCAGCCCAAAATGGACGCAAGGCCATGCCATTCGGCTACGCCTGCACTTGGTGCCGTTCTTTGGCAACCTTGTCCTTAACAAGGTCACTCCAGGCAAGGTGCAGGAATATCGCGTTCACCGGATGACAGCTTACAATGATCCAAACCCTGAATCGAAGAGCCTGCATCAACCTAAAGGCAAGCCTCCTGCCCGCAGTACGCTACACGACGAGATCGTGACCTTGCGCATGGTGCTCAAGACCGCCATCCGGCATGGCTGGCTTGAGCACCTGCCCGATTTGTCCCCGCCTTATAAGACGCAGGGCAAAATTGCTCACCGTCCGTGGTTCAGCCCAGAAGAATATAAAGCGCTCTATGAAGCCGCACGCGCCTACGCGAAGGAACCGTTCCATGATTACTATAAATGGAATGCAGAACAGGTGTATGACTTCGTTCTTTTTATGGCAAATACCGGTTTGCGTCCCGATGAAGCGTTCAACCTAGAACATCGGGACGTGACCATTGCCAACGATGACGATACCGGACAGGAAATCCTTGAAATTGAGGTGCGAGGCAAACGCGGTGTCGGCTATGGCAAAAGCATGCCCGGCGCGGTGCGCGTTTACCGGCGTCTTCTTGCCCGCCCAAAACCGGCCAGGGGCGAGACGCGCCGCGAGCGGCAACGCCGCAATAAGGAAGGCGGCGAAGTGCCTCCACCACCCGTTCAGGAATTGCCGCAACTGACCGATCTGCTGTTTCCCGGCAATCACATCAAGCTGTTCAATAACCTTCTTGACCGGACGAACCTGAAATTCGACCGGGACGGCAAGCCGCGAACGGCTTATAGCCTGCGGCACACATATATTTGTATGCGCCTCATGGAAGGTGCTGACATCTATCAGGTTGCGAAAAACTGCCGCACGAGCGTCGAGATGATCGAGAAACATTACGCAGTTCATCTCAAGAACACGCTCGATGCCTCCGCCATCAATGTGGTAAAACCCAAATCCAGGAAAAAAGCGAAAGCGGCTTCCCGTCCGAGCAGATTATCCCTGTAATGGCTCTGAACCGCTTGGCGGTTCAGCAGGTGCGCCCCTTGCGGGCAGCGCCTACGGGGGCTTGGTCCCCTCTCCGGCTTACGGTTGGTATGAATACCCTCTTATGAATTTCCCCTATCACATCTCTGAATTTGGGAATATCCCCGAAAAACGCCGAAATTCGCCGAAGTTTATGGTATAATCCTTATAAATATCGTTCTCTTAGGAGGTGTCCTGTGACACTAACCGAACTCAGAGAGAGCGTACCTGTCAATATTCCTGATTTAGCGAGGGCGGCAGGGCTTGATCCGCAAACTATCCGCAATGCGGAAGCCGGGCAACGCATCTCCGCGCGGTCAGCAAAAGCAATTGCCGATGCTTTAGGCGGTTTTCTGGAACGGCCCGTTCGCGTCCAGGAGATAGAGGGATTGAAGGTGCGCATCTAAGGAGGTGATGCAGAACGCCCGGAACGAATCCAGGCGTCCAATTTAGACCTTTTCAACGATGTTTTGCGCTGCGATAGCTTGGCGGCAGAGCAAGCACATAACATAAACGATTGTCGTCCCTGTAGCGCTTGTTGTCACGCTTTGGCAGCAAGGCGGCTTGTCATGCCGTTTTTGCTGCCCAGGTCAGGCTGGAGGTCTGGTCATACTATGACATACCCATACACGGCCTGTCAATTGCACGCTCATTCATGGAGGAGCTATGCAAATCATTCAAGGTCAACCACTTTTACCTTACGCCGATAATTTTATCCCTGTGCTTCGCCCCGGATTGCCGGTCGTACATAAGCATACGCCGGATCAACCCTTTTGCCCAGATCGCACTTGCCCGTGCCATGAGAATGACGAAGAGGCCGTTGCCAAAGTGCATCAATGGTATCTCGACGGGATTATCACTGCCCAGGATGCCACGGATATCATTATGGGGAGGAAAGCATGGTAGAGCCACAATCTATCTCCTTTGGCAAAGGAGCCATCACCGTCACAAACCCGGATTTTGTAAATGGTTTCCAAGCAGGCCACCTGGCTTATATGGCTGCTCTGAAGCAACACCCGGAACCATACACTGACGCCGATATTGTGGAGCTGTTCCTCGAAAAGCTTGAGAGTAGCCGCCTGTTGGCCAACCGCGAGGCACGTCTTGCCGCTGCCTACCGCGAGTTGATGCAGGAAAGCATCCGGCCCACGGGTGACACCTTATCCAAGCGGGCGCACTGTAACCGCGCCGCTGCCCTGAACTGGCTCAAAACAAAGCAGATTGCAGGGTAAAAACATAGAGAATAAGATGGAGAAAGAAACTTTGGGCAATAGCAAAGAAAAGGTTCCATTGCAGCGTATCGACCCATTTCGCTGGCGTATTCCAGCCAGTTATCAAGAAGGGATGCAGGTTCCGGGCGTCGTGTACGCTGACGATGAACTCATTGAGCAAATCCTGGATGATAACGCGCTGCATCAGGTGGCCAATGTCGCAACCCTGCCGGGGATCGTGGGCGCTTCCCTGGGGATGCCTGATATTCATTGGGGATACGGGTTTCCAGTAGGAGGCGTGGCCGCGACCGATGCGGAAACAGGCGTTGTCTCGCCAGGCGGGATTGGCTTTGATATTAACTGTGGTGTGCGTCTGATGGCTACCGAACTGGTACGCGACCAGATCAAAGGCCAGGTGGATAAGCTGGCCGATGCGCTCTTCAAAACCTTGCCTTCCGGTGTAGGCGGCGCGGGCATGCGCGATCTGACCATCCATGAGATGCGTGATGTCATGGTGCAGGGCGCAGCCTGGGCAGTAGAAGATGGCTATGGTTTAGTGGAAGACCTGGAGATGACGGAAGAGGGCGGCTGCCTCGCGGGTGCTGATCCTGACAAAGTGTCACCAATGGCCATCCAGCGCGGCATGAAGCAATTGGGCAGCCTGGGATCAGGCAACCACTTCGCGGAAGTGCAATACGTAGAGCATATCTACGACCAAACAGCCGCTGAGGCAATGGGCATCGGCAAAGTCGGGCAGATTGTTGTGACCATCCACTGCGGTTCACGAGGCTTTGGCCATCAGATCACCGCCACCGATGCCGATACACAAGGGGAGAATTACGCCATGATGATACATGCCATGCGCCCGGATGCCGTGCGTGTGCGGCCCCGTTCCAAGGAGCATCCCGGTGTGGCCTATAAGGACTGGAACGATGTGCTGAGAGATTGTCCCTCCCCGGTACAATCCCCGCCAAAGGATATGCTTGTCCTGCCCCGGCATCAACCAAGTGTGCCCCATGAACTCACCCCTTCCGCGACCCCTATCAACTGGCGTGGCCTTGGCCGCAGCAATATCACGTCTGATCAGGAATAGGCATTTTTAAGGCATCTTCCCATGAGTACAGCCTCCGTTTTTTTCATTACTCCATACAATCTTTCCCGCCTTTTTATGGGAGCAAACACCATAACGGCTCTTGAACCGGCTAACCACTTCTTCCAACAGCACCTTGTAACAACAGCACCTTGTAATAGGAGCTGATCTAGCCAACAGTATATCATAATTCCAAAGGCAGTATTTACACTTGCAGCTACCCCGGCGGCACCTGCGGCTCGCCGTCCATTGGCTTCCCTGGCGTTTCTTTCAACCCCTCGTTGCGCGGGGGAAGGTCAAATAAGGCGCGGTCATTGGGCCTGGTTAAGAAACTGTCGAGCTGTTTCAAAACAAACTCCCCGAAATCCTTCCTCTGCTCCGCTTCATCGAGCACCCACGCCCCGGCCAGAATCTTCCTGCGCGTATCGGCTTTCCGCTTTCGGGCTTTTTTTCTTTCCATAAGATGCATTTTTGGTGTATAATTGCACCATAAGCTCAATATGCAACATGGCCATTCTCGTTATGACCCGTCAAAGTATCTCTCTCACGCCTCCTAATGATGCCTGGCTGATAGCGCAGGTAGACAGCCAAGAATATACCAGCAAAAGCGATGTGATAAATGCGCTTATTCGCAAGGAACGCGTCCGGCAAGAGCGGATCGAGTACATACGCACTCAGTTGATTGAAGCGGAGCAAAGCGGCTTCGTGGAAGATTTTGATCCTGAAAGGATGCTGGCGGAATTCAAGGCCAGTATATGACCGAACTGGGGTATAAATTAACGCAGAAGGCAAAGGATGACTTTCGCCATATTTACGTTTATGGCGTTCAGACATGGGGCACAGAAGCGGCGGACAGATATTATTATGCCCTGCTCGAACGGTTTCGCCGTATAGGGGAGCGTCCGTATTTGTATCAAGCGGTTGATTTTATCCGTGAAGGCTACCGCCGGAGTGTGTACGGTGAGCATAGCATCTATTACCGCATTGTATGTGATGCCGTTGAGGTTATGGCAATCCTTAAGAGCCAGGACACCGATACGTCCCTTTAACTATGTCGCTATTCCTGCGGCTCTCCGTTTTCTGGCTTCTCCTGCGCTTTCTTCAACTCTTCCTTGCGCGGGGGAAGGTCAAATAAGGCGCGGTCATCGGGCCTGGTTAAGAAACTGTCGAGCTGTTTCAAAACAAACTCCCTGAAATCCTTGCGTTGCTCCGCTTCATCGAGTACCCACGCCCCGGCCAGAATCTTCCTTCGTGTATCGGCTGTTCGCTTGCGTTTCCCTTCCCGTGCTGCCTCTTGCCTAATCTGTGCATTGAGAGCCTGCCGTTTCTTGACTTTCGTTTTTAGTGGGCCTTCTGGCAGGCTCTCAATTTCTTCTTCGGTCAAATCCTTCCCTGACCGTATCTTTTTTAGCAGCTCCTCATTCACCATTCCTTAATTCCCTTTCGTCATAATGGCGATTCCCGCGTTCTCTAAGAGAATACCCGATATAGAGCGAAAAGGCGAATGAGTAATGTTACAATGGTGATATGCGAGCAGGCAAAGACCGTAAGGGCGCACTTATGCAAACTCACGTTTGCCGTGCGCCAGGATTGCATCCCTGGACCCAGCCTCAAGGGCTTTCGCGCCCCTGAGAACCCACAGCAAGGAGCGTTCCTGCCCCTTGACCCAGACGCGGGAGAATCGGCCTCTCCCTCGGCCCATGCGGAGGCAACGCCATGAGCGTCACCGCAAGCTGGTATCATTGCTGCGTCAAGACCGTTAGCCGTAGTAATGGACGCACCGCTGTCGCGGCGGCAGCCTACCGCAGCGGCGGAATCCTGTATGATAGCCAGCTTAACAAGACCTACGACTATACACGAAAGCGCGGAGTGGAAAGCACTTTTATCGTTGTGCCGGAAAATGCCCCAGAGTGGGCGTCCAATCTGGAAGCGTTGTGGAATGAGGCGCAAGCAAAGGATAACCGCGTTAATAGCCGTATGGCGCGAGAGGTGGAGCTGGCGCTTCCCGATGGACTGGATGTTGCCGACCGCGAGGCGCTTGTGAGGGATTTTTCTAACCATTTGGTAGAACGATACGGTGTCGCCGTCTCGGCGGCGCTGCATGAACCCTCCCGCTATGGCGATGAGCGCAACTATCATGCCCATATCCTGTTTACCACCCGGCGCATCGACGAAGACGGCTTCGGGGAGAAAACCCGCGAGCTGGACAGCCTCAAAACCGGCCCGGAAGAGATTGAGCACCTGCGGGAATATGCGGCCACGCTCATTAACACCTATCTAGAGGATGCGG
Source organism: Alphaproteobacteria bacterium (assembly GCA_013286285.1). Taxonomy (GTDB): domain Bacteria; phylum Pseudomonadota; class Alphaproteobacteria; order Rickettsiales; family JABCZZ01; genus JABCZZ01. Next base: position 9,985 of record JABDGA010000038.1, read on the forward strand.
GCCTGGATGAGCGGGTGGATCACCGCAGTTTTGAAGACCGGGGACTGCCTTACGAGCCGACGAACCATATGGGCGTCGAGGCAACGGCGATGGAACGGCGGGAGGAGGAGAGCCGGATTGGGGATGAAACTCAAGGGAGATGTTATGGGATTGGATATGTACTTAACAGCGGAAATCTATCTAGGCGGTTTGTGCGAGGGCAATTACCACAAAAAAGCGGAACGGTTTGATGCTGGGTATTGGCGAAAACATCCCAATTTGCACGGGTTTCTCGTGGAGCAGTTCGCGGACGGTGAAGACAACTGCCAACCCATATGGTTGGATAAAGACCGCATCACACAGATCATGGAAGCGATTAAAAAGCGGGAACTGCCAAAGACAGAAGGCTTCTTCTTTGGCGAAAGCGACAATGATGCCGCCCAGATTGAGGAGGATTTGGCGATCTTCCAAAAAGCGTTGGACTGGCTGGCTGCTGAACAGCCTGGCGAATACCGCTCTATTGAATATCAGGCGAGCTGGTAAACCTACAAGGGCGGAGCGTCTCCGCCCTTGATTGCAAGCTACTACAACTAAGCGTTAATCCCGCATTTTCTTTAATGAAGATACCAGTAACTTACATCGAGATTTGAAGAGTAAGTAATTGAAGGTTAGCGCCGCCACCATAAAATGTTGCTGCATGAGTGCCATCACCATATTCTAGAGCCTGAATATAATTAAATCCCATTATAGGATATGAATTGTGTTGAGCATATACTGCATTCTGAGTGCTCCCGCTACCTTCAGAGACAAAAGCCCCACCCGATGCCGTGCTATTAACACCGACACCAACATCTTCATAGCCAGCACTGGAAGCATTGTAAACGGTTTGATTGTAAGAACCTATGAAATTAGATTGTCCTAAACCGTCAACAAAAGAGATGCGGTTGCTGGCACTGTTGTTAGCGTTTCTCCAAGCGGCAGTACCATATGTCCAAGTTACGGTGCTATCCAGGCATTGTGCGGTAATCGGAACGCGATTATAGGCATTCCACAATCCGAGTATGTTATTTGTGCCGCCCGATGCCGCAGTTGGAAAACAGGCCATACCTGTTTGCCCGTTAGCGGTTGCGTACATGGTGCCTAAGTAGGTTGCCTGGTTTGCAGCAACGGAGGTGGTGTTACCGCTTGAGCTGCCAAAGCGCAGCGTGATGGATGCACTGTTTACCCAGATTCCGTTTACCTGTGTGATGGCGGCGCTGCGCGTCGTGCTATTGGTCCATGCCGGGCCAGTACCCAGTGTCAAAAGACCACCGTTCATGAAAGCAAAAATATCAAACAGCGAGCCGCTTGTCTGATACCCCGTATGGCCTGAATTGCTGTCCAGAGCTAGTGAAATCCCAGACGAACCCATGAGATAATTAACGAACTGCGCCCCATTGTAAACAGGAACAATCGCGCCATTATAGGGCAAATAGTAAACGGTGCTTTGGGCAGTCGAATCAGCAGTCATTACAGGTGAAACACTGCTTAATGTCAAACGACCTTGAGGCGTTGTTGAAAACAAAGTAGGAGGAGTGCTTGGCGGAATAATCGGCTGAGTAGCGGGTTGAATAAATTGGCCGAATGCGGTGGGTGAATTACCACTACCAATGGTTATGGTCGTGCTTACGGTGTGAGAAGATACATTGATAACTGAAACAGTACCACCAGTCTGATTTGCGACATAGGCTGTACTGCCATCGGGAGTAAAAGCTACACCGATAGGAATCGAGCCGACAGAGATAGGATATCCTGTACCGGTTTTGATTGCAGGAGGGCTTGTCGTTAGGTCTATGACCGAAACCGTACTATCAATCTCATTCACAACATAGGCTATCGTGCCATCCGGTGTAATTGCTATGGCTGCTGGACCATTGCCGACACTAATCGGGTAACCTGTACCCGTTCTAACTGTATTAGTTGCTGTATCTAAGACCGAAACCGTACCAGTAGAACTTCCATTGCAGATAAAGGCTGTCTTTCCGTCGGGAGTGATGGCTATGGCACTTGGATTGGTAAAGCCTGTGATGGTGGTTGATACAGTATTGGTTGCCGTATTTATGACCGAGATGCTGTTGCCAGAGGTATTTGTAATGTATGCTTTGCTGCCATCTGGCGTAATGGCTATCCCTGAGGGGCTAGAGCCAACCGTAATGGCGGTGCCTGCCGTGTTAGTTGATAAGTTGATAGGTGTGACTGTGTTAGAACCGTTATTTACTACATAAGCTTTGCTACCATCTGGCGTTATTCCTATTCCCCAAGGTGATGACCCTACTGTTATGGTTGCAACCACAGTGTTGGTTGCAGTGTTAATTACAGATACCGTCCCATCAGTCCTATTTGTGCTATAGGCTTTGCTACCATCTGGTGTTACCACCGAACCAGACGGGCCATTTCCAACACTTATTGTAGCGGCAACTGTATTAGTCGATGTATCTATTACTGAGACTTTCCCCGATTGCTGGTCTGTTATATAAGCATTAACCATACGAAGCCCTCAAAATATATAGATGTTTTTCACTTGAAAACATATTTTTACCGTAAAAATATTAAAAAATCGTTAAAATAATATTTTATTTTTTAATGCCTGTGATGTCTTTATCGCAATTTGTCAATACATCGCTATTTTGCTGTAACTCACGTAGAACATTCTCACGATTTTTGTATGCCTCCGCATAATTAAAATTAAGGGCAATTGCCTTGTCGTAATCTTCCAGTGCCTCGCTATATCGCCTTAGATGATACAAGGCAAGGCCACGGTTGTTATATGCCTCTGCATAACCGGGATCGGAGGTTATAGCTTTATCCAACAGCCGTATGCCTTCTTCCAGATTGCCTCGCTGACAATGGAGTGTCCCCAACAAGCTCAGAGCACTTACATGTTCAGGATAAAAAGTAAGCAGAGTTTGATAGATATGTTCAGCATTGTTGAGATCACCTGCCCTGTGCAAAGCTATGGCTCTTGAAAGCAAATCGGCAGGAACAAGTTTCTGCTGTATAGGTTCTGATGTATTATGCCGCTCTGAAGGCACTTCAAAGTTACTGGCAAAAATAGCTAATGCAGTCTTCACGCTTGCAATTACACTATCCCAATCCCCGGATAGTTGTTGTTTGAATATGCGTGCAGAAGGATACCACGGCTTATCTTCCTTCGCTGTCATCCATCGAAGGTCTGGTATCAAATGAAGCATAACCCATAAATTTTTACCCAATGCACCTGCAAGGTGAGCCACTGAGGTATCAACTGATATGACAATGTCCATTTCGGATATTAATGCGGCTGTATCGGAAAAATCTTTTAAGCTGTCTGCATGGGATATAATTTTACTCTTTGCAAATAATTCGGCATCCTCTGCTCTCATCTCTTTCTGAAGCGAATGGTATTCGCAATCGCACTCTAACAACGGAGTCAAGAGGATCAAAGCAATACTGCGGTTATGATCGGTCGTGTTTTGCGCGTTACCTGACCACGCTAAGCCAATCCTGGGTTTTAACCGTATTCCAAGACGTTCACGCCAAGCCTTACGTTTTTCAGGATCGCTATAAAGGTAAGGAATATCTGCCGGAACCGTGTTTACTATAGTCTTAAATGCTAACGGCAAGCTCATTAGCGGACAATGGAAATCAAACTCAGGAATAGGAGAGCCTTGAGCAATAACAGCACCCTCCGTCATCGCAAGAGAGGTGAGCAGCCCGGCTAATGGTTTTTGCACTTCCAGTAACACTTTTGCACCTAATGCTTCCACCATAGGAGCGTAACGACAGAACAAAATAGTATCCCCAAATCCCTGTTCAGCGTGGAGCAATATTGTTTTACCTGCTAGGTTCTCCTCACCCAGCCACAAAGGCTTCTGAAATATTCTGATTGTACTCTTATCAATGTAGCTACTCTTCCATCGCCATTCGTACAGCTTCCATCCTTCTTCGTATTCCCCTAATAATAGTTTGAGCAAGCTCTTATTCAAATGGGCGTCTGCATGGTCAGGATTAATGGCAATGGCTTTATCGTAATCCGCTAATGCGGCGTTATACTGCTTCAGGTTATAGAAAGTAAGCCCACGATTGTTATATGCCTCCGTATAATTGGGATTAATGGCAATGGCTTTATCGTAATCTGCTAATGCGGCGTTATACTGCCTCAGGTTATAGAAAATAAGTCCATGATTGTTATATGCTGCGGCATGGTCAGGATTAATGGCAATGGCTTTATCATAATTTGCCAATGCTTCATCGTATCTTTTGAGGTCTTGCAGAGCACGACCAATATTGTAATAAGTTTCAGCATCGGGTTTGATGGAAATTACTTTTTCCATCAGTTGTAGGGCTTCTTCTAAATGGCGTTGTTGAGCAAGAACTGTTCCTAGCAGGCTCATGATGCCCACATTCTCTGGATAAGAAGCAAGCAAATTGCGATAACCTATTTCTGCTTCGCTAAAATTACCTGCATTATGTAGACTCCTTGCTTCCGCAAGCAAATTTTCATGAGCAGATTTCTGTTGCACAAGTTTGGAGACATTATTATTCCCTTGAAACTTCTTAGTTAACAACTGTCGATTCTTGTGTTTCTTCTTCATTAATAGGCTAACCCACTCTGCAATCCGCTTTGAAAATACCGCAAACTATATGGTTACATGCTCTTGTATGCAACTTGTACCTGCCACTATCTGCTACTTGACTGGACTCACTTGATCAATCTGGTATCTGTTATTAACAGCGTCCAATCTTCTTAATGATATTGGTGGTGCTATAGCCGTCTTCCAAGGGGATGAGCATGACTTCCCCGCCATAGCTTTCAACAAGTTCATGGCCGACGACCTGGTGCTTCTGGTAGTCCGCACCTTTGGCAAGCACGTCCGGTTTCAGGGCTTCCAGCAGTTGCAGGGGCGTATCTTCATGGAAGATAATCACCATATCAACCACAGAAAGTGAAGCCAACAGGAAAGCGCGTTGCATTTCGGTATTCACCGGCCTGCTTTCACCTTTGAGCCGTTTGACCGATACATCGCTATTGACCGCA
>JABDGA010000039.1 GCA_013286285.1 Alphaproteobacteria bacterium
AGTGGAAGATTGCCTTAAATTTAGTAATTCCTGGATTAGGGGTAGATTGGGCGAAGCATAAGCGGGGAAAAATGTATTACCCCTGTATCAGCGCCGCAAAACGCAGCAGGTCGATATTGCCGCCGGAGAGTACAATACCGACTGTCTTGCTAGATACATTTATCTTCCGTGCCAATACGGCAGCGGCGGCCAGGCAACCGGTAGGTTCGACGATTATCTTCATCCGGCCTGCCAGGAATTTCATCGTCTCGATAATCTCCGCATCGGTTACAGTGAGCATATCATCCACATACTCCCGGATGATTGCAAACGGCATTTCACCCAGCTGCTGGGTCTGGGCACCATCCGCAATAGTCGCTGGTGTATCGATATGGACTATTTTCCCGCTTCTAAAGCTTTGCTGTCCATCATTTCCGGTCTCCGGTTCGACGCCAATCACACGGCATTGCGGATTCAGGGTTTTTGCGGCGAGGGCGCAGCCAGAGAGCAACCCGCCGCCGCCCACGGGTGTCAACAGCACATCCAGTACGCCCACGTCTTCAAAGAATTCTTTTGCCAAAGTTCCTTGTCCCGCTATCACATGCGGATGGTTATAGGAGGGAATCAGCGTCATGCTGTGCTCTTGGGCGATCCGCATGCCTATGGCTTCACGGTCATCGGTGTAACGGTTATAGAACACCACTTCGCCGCCATAGCCTTTGGTTGCGGCTACCTTAATCTGCGGCGCATCCGATGGCATTAGTATGACAGATTTCGTGCCCAGCATGCGCGCGGCAAGGGCGGTTGCTTGCGCATGATTGCCGGAAGAAAACGCCACCACACCGGTTTTAAGCTGTGCCGAAGAAAACTGCGCAATGGCATTATATGCGCCACGGAACTTGAACGCTCCTACGCGCTGCAGGTTTTCGCATTTGAAGAATAATTTTGTCCCTGTCATCCTATCCGCAGTGACTGAAGTCATGACGGGAGTATGATGTGCGATATCTTTAAGGCGATGACAGGCTTCTGCAATATCGTTAAAATGTATCGGTAGTACGCTCATGCCATTCTTATCTGCTGAATTCTCTGCAATCTGCTATAAAATGTTCAATCTCTGAAGTTGCCGTATTAAAACTGGTCACCAGGCGGTAAATATTATTTCCCAGGATCGGCCAGTCATAGAAGTAATGTCCTTTTGCCAGCAATTTTTCTGCAAAGATTTTAGGCAGGTAGGCAAACACCGAATTGGCTTCTGTTTGAAACAGGATTTTAACCTGCGGGATTTTTAGTAATCCTTCTGCCAGCTTTTTTGCCATGGCATTTGCCTGGGCTGCATTTTTCAGCCAGAGATCGTGTTCAAGCAAAGCCAGTAGCTGAGCGGAGATGAAACGTTGTTTGGAAGCGAGCTGGCCAGCCTGCTTTCTTCTATATCCGAAATCCGTCGCCAGCGTTGTATTAAAAAAGATAATGGCTTCAGCAAGTATAGCGCCATTTTTGGTGCCGCCAAAGGAAAGCACGTCCACCCCTGATTTCCAGCTGATTTCTGCTGGCTTGCAGCCGGTGGCGGCCACTGCATTGGCGAAACGCGCTCCGTCCATATGCATAAACATATCGTGAGTGCCGGCGAATTCAGATAATTTTCTTATTTCTTCAGGGGTATAGGTTGTACCAGTTTCCGTGGATTGCGTGATACTGATAACCTTGGGGCGCACATGGTGTACGCCGCTTGCTTTCGCATTTTGTACTAACAATGCAACCTGTTCCGGGAGGATTTTTCCGTTATCGCCTTGCACCGTCAGGGTTTTGCCGCGAGTGAAAAACTCCGGCATGCCACACTCGTCGCGCTCGATATGGCTCTGCGTATGGCAAACAACTGCTTCGTAGGAACGCATCATGCTGGCGAGCGCCAAGCAATTTGCAGCGGAACCGTTGAATACTGGAAAAGCCAACAGGGTTTCGTGCTCAAACACTTCCCTTAGTCTGAAGGTCAGTTTCTCCGTGAGTTCATCGCCGCCATACGATCTCGCATGGCCTTCGTTTGCCCTCTTTAGGGATTCGAGGATCTCCAGGTTCATCCCCGAGGTGTTATCACTTGCCAGAAAGGCCATGAAGATTACGGTAATAAAAGGAGCACTTCCATTTACGCCTCGACAATCCTGCGCCACCAGCCTTTTTTGGGTTTAGCGTCATGTGGTGCCTGCTGATCAAGCGGCGGTATCTCCGATCTTACAGGGGGGCTTGACGCAAGCGTAGTCTGAGCCGAAGTCGGAGCAGATTGCGGCTGAGCGGCTGCAGGATGATTTTGCTCCGTATGCTGCCCCTGGTTATGATCTGGCCTGCGGTCACGGCGATCGCGCCATTGGCGTGACCGGCGGCGCGGCCCACGCTCTTCCGGCGCGCCGGACGACGCAGGCTCAGCCGATGCTTCACTGGCATGTGTTTCGGCAGGTTGATTAGTATTTTCCTGGTTGCGCTCAGAGAAGTGCCTGTTACGCCCGCGTCCGCCACGGCGATTGCGGCGTGGAGGGCGATTCTCAGGATACGGCGCGGCAAACGCAGCCTCATTGCCGGTGTTTTCAGGAACAGACAGGCTTTCCTCCACGGGCAGGATGGTTTCCATAAGCGCCGGATCCAGGGATACCGGGGCCTGGATGGGGACGTTCTGCGTACTGCGCCGTGAAGCCTTGATTTTTTCAATGCGGAAGTTGCCGTGCGGCATGGAATTATCCGCGGTGACCGTGATGCGGATAGTATATTTGCGCTCTATTGCCGATAACTCCTCGCGCCGTGAATTCAGTATATCGAGGACAACTTCAGATGTAACGGAAAGCTTCAGCTCCACCGCCACTCCGCTGGCAGCCTCTTTTTCCAGCGCCCGAATAATCTGCAGGGAAACGGAGCTGTTTGAGCGTATTACTCCCTTGCCAAGGCAATGCGGGCAAGGGGTGGTGCTGGTTTCACTGATGCTCGGACGCAAGCGCTGGCGCGACATCTCCAGCAGGCCGAATGGGCTGATGCGGCCCAGTTGAATCTTGGCGCGATCCATACGCAACGCATCCCGGATGGCGCGTTCTACATTGCGTCGGTTGCGGGAATCGGACATGTCAATCAGGTCGATTACGATAAGCCCCGCCAAATCGCGCAGGCGTAGCTGGCGGGCGACTTCCGCCACTGCCTCCAGGTTGGTTTTTGTGGCGGTTTCCTCGATATTGCGCTCGCCGGTGGAACGACCGGAATTCACGTCGATGGAAATCAGCGCTTCGGTGGGATTAATAACGATATATCCGCCGGAACGCAGCTTCACCGTATGATCATACATCGAATTCAGCTGATCTTCGATGTTATAGGCATGGAAGAGTGGTATATTATCCTGATAAAGTCTCAGGCTGGCACTGCTGCCCACGATCATGTTAAGGAAATTTTTTGCCTGCTCGTACCCTTCTTCTCCGGCTACGATGACTTCTTCAATATCCGTAGTATATAGATCGCGCAACGTGCGTTTGATGATATCGCCTTCTTCATAAATAAGCGCAGGCGCGCTGGAGGAAAGGGTCTGCTCGCGTATGGTTTCCCAGAGCTTCACCAGATATTCGTAATCGCGCTGGATTTCGGCGCGGGAACGGTTCGTGCCTGCCGTGCGGATAATGGCGCTCATGCCGCGCGAGGTTTTGAGTTCGGAAGAAAGCTCCTTGAGACGCCTGCGATCCTCGCCGCTCGCAATTTTACGCGAGATGCCGCCGCCTTTGGGGGAATTAGGCATTAGAACGCAGTAGCGTCCGGCAAGCGATAGGAAAGTGGTAAGCGATACGCCTTTATTGCCGCGCTCTTCCTTGATGACCTGTACAAGGACAATCTGGTTGCGCTTAATCACTTCCTGAATCTTGTAACGCCGGTAAAAAGAGCTGGAGCGTGACTGGCGCACCACGTCTTCTTCTGTCGCCAGGGTTTCTACTTCCTGCGCCCGTACTTCCGGCTCATTCACTTCCGGCTCGGCGGTGTGGGGAACCTGTATCTCGGGAGTTGCCGGTGCCTGAGGCATTTCAGGATGTACTTCCACTGCCACCGGTTGCAATTCCGTTATCGATTCTGACGGTAGTGCAGGTAGGGGAGGCGCTTCGCTATAGGCAACCGGGGTTTCCTGCAGAGAAGCAATGATGCGCGACTCGGCATTTAAAAATACTTCTTCCGCTTCCGGTGCAGGGGACTCCGGCTTTTTTTCTTCACTGGCGTGTGGCAGGCTTTCTTCGTCTCTGGTTGCGGCCTGAATCTCATCCACCTCTTCGTTGTCTTCCACTTCTTTCAGCAGGCGCTCACGATCCGCCACCGGAATCTGGTAATAATCCGGATGGATTTCTGCAAACGGGAGGAATCCCTGCTTTCCGCTACCATATTCCACAAATGCGGCCTGTAACGAAGGCTCAACGCGTGTAACCTTGGCAAGATAGATATTGCCTTTTAGCTGCTTTTTGGCGGAAGTAACAAAATCAAAATCACTGATGCGTCCATTATCAACAATCGCTATGCGTGTCTCATCCGGGTGAACTGCGTCGATAAGTAGTCGTAATACCATGAAATAACTCCATTTAAGGACCTATTCCGGCTATTGGAAGCATCTTCGTTTTTAAAACAGGCAATATATACGCCGCCGTCAGCAGCGGATAGAGGGTGTAACCCAAGCACACCAGCACGATTAAAATGAAGCGACAACGCCATAAAACAGGTCAGATTCGTTAAAAATTAAAGTCTATTAAGCCGTTAATTTACCAGCGCAATTTTCTTTTGCTATTGCAGCACAGCACATAAACGGAAAAATTCGTATATAACGATTACACTATATAGGAGTGATTTCAGAACTACAATTATTAAATTATAGTCCCCTCACATGATACCCTGGAGACACGGTGAAATATTATATTTCATGGCGGCTTAAGTTGCCGTTGCATGTTGCGGGTGGCGCAAATTATAACTGTCGAATGAAATTGAACCTCCTGATAGCGTTGGTTTTCCTTTTTTTGCCAGTAGTGGCAGGCGCGCTGGAGATAACCGGCCTTCAGACGGAAGCGAGCGAATATGGCGAGCATGTTTCCTTAAGTCTAAGCGGCAGGACGGAATACGATGTCTTTCTGGCCGATGCGCCGCCGGCGCGCCTGATGGTAGATTTACCGTCTGTGCACTGGCGGGGCAGGATAGGACTGCCGGGGGGATATCAGGGAATTATCAATGCAGTACATTCCGGTAGGCACGGCAATGGCAGCCGTCTTGTGTTTGATGTGCCGGAGGGCACTGAATTCACGCATGTCAAGCTCGTGCATAAAGAGCATGCGTATGCGCTGGAGTTCGATTTAATCAGGCAAGAGTCCCATATTTCTTTGCACAGAGAGAAATCCTCCGTGAGTGAAAAGCAGGGCAGGCATGCAAAGCGTGTTGACGGCAAACCGCTTATCGTGATTGACGGCGGACATGGGGGGCAGGATAATGGAACGTCCGGCTTCAGTGGCAGCCATGAGAAGGATTTGACATTGCATATGGCGGAGGTGCTGAAAGGTGCGTTGCAAAAAAACGGTCGCTATCGCGTGATGCTGACGCGCACGGATGATACTTACTTGTTATTGGGCGAACGGGTGAAGCGCGCGCGTGAAGCCAAGGGCAATCTGTTTATTTCCATTCATGCCGATTCCTCGCCGGTGGCTTCGGCGCATGGACTCTCCGTGTATACGATTTCCGAGAAAGCATCGGATAAGCAATCGGCGGCGCTTGCGGAAAAAGAAAACAAGGCGGATATCATCGGCGGGATGGATTTGTCGGATACCAGTAAGGATGTCGCCGATATCCTCATCGATCTTACCCAGCGCGAGACACGCGCCAAATCCTGTAAATTCGCCGAGCTGCTGGTAAAACATTTTCGTCATGATGTCAGTCTGCTCAACCATACCCACCGTTCCGCCGGGTTTGCAGTGCTGAAAGCCCCGGATATCCCTTCGGTGCTGATAGAAGTCGGCTTCCTGAGCAACCCGCGCGAGGAGAAACTGCTGAAAAGCGCTTCCTATCAGGAAAAATTCCTCCACGGCGTCGCAAGCGCGGTGGACGGGTATTTTGGGAAGTAAATAAATAAAAGTAATTTAAATTACTAAAATATCAACAAGTTAATTCATTTATAAATTGCGCTAGTTAGGTCAGATTGTCACAAAAAATTCACCAATCCTCATTGGAATCAGCTACCTGATGCGTGTAAATTAGAACTGTCAATGCGAGTTTAATCTACGAATCTGGGAAAGGAAATTTCCTACCCCGGACGCTTGATCACACCAGACTTATGGTGTGCGATGCATGTAACAATACCACACACAAAGGAGAATGCTCAGATGACCGAGCAAAAAACCCAAACCACTACCCAGACCGTCGTTGCCTTTGTACTGCGGACCACCACTACAACCACAACTGGCCCCTTAGGGGAGAGCATCGTGGAAGTGGCACGCCAATTCGAGGTAGGGGCTGACCTTTTTGGGCTGCTCAGCGGCCTCGGCGGTGGTCTCGGTGGCCTTTTCCAGCAGGAGTCCCAGCCGACCGCCGCGAATGAGAACTACGCGGAGGGCGGGGAGGAAGTGATTCTGGAGGTGGTCGAAGAGGCTGCTGAGGAGATTGCTGAAGAAGCTGCTCAGGCTCAGGAAGAAACGGTTGAAACACCGGCTCCTGCCGAAGAAAAAGGTTCGTCTCAAACTTCGAAGCGTTCACGGCTTTAGTGGTAAATTTGGTATTGTACAGAGGTGGTTAACCACCTCTTAGTCCATGGGGGAAATCGCAAGATTTCCCTCGTGGTGTTTTGGGGGATCCATTTCATAGCACTCGTATCGCATATATTTCTCTTTTCATTTATCGTCCTCCCAATAATTTCCGTACACTCCGTCATACCGCCCGTCATACCGCGATTGAATCGCAGTATTTTGTGCTTACGGCCTGAGATGCCATGATCAAGCCACGGCATAATGCAATAAAACTGTACGGAAATTATTGAGAATGATTATAGATTACTTCGCTATGCTCGTAGTTGTATAGTTTAACTATTTGTTAAACAGGAATTTAAAAAACATTTAGTAACAATTCCTTCACGGAAAATTAACATAATTGTAACACTTTTATGCCTATAGTCGTGGTATAACAATTATGAAGTTAATAAGACAAATACCTACCACAAGGTATTTAAATAAGGAGAAGAGTTATGGCTGATTTTGGGTTAAATTTAGACAAGATTCTGGACGATCATGCTCCAACACCCGCAAGGAAAGCGGAAGTTGCAACTGCTTTTAAGAAAAGCGTTGCGGATGCGGCTGCGGTTGAAGGAAGCAAGGGCTTGCTGACTGAGACAGATGCAGAAACGCTTGCAGATGCTTTCATGGCCCTGAATTTAGGTGTAGGTACAGTAACTCTAACTGACACGATTTTAGTTAAAGATTTTCTGACGCCAGGGGATGATTACACGTACGTTCCGCCGCAGCCTATAGATCCGGCTGATGACTGTTCTGTGGCTAGCGCGGCAATGTATATCGTATGGAATGCCAGCGGAAAAAAATTGGACATTGCGCGCAAAGGCCCCAAAGGTGCAGCCAAAAACGCGGGAGAATTAGGATATAATGACTTTGATACGGAGCTTGATGCAACGTATACAACTATTATTGGCGCCGCTCCTAGTAGTAAAGAGAAAGTAGAACTTGCTATTAAAATTTCAAATTCGGTGCAACGTTATAAAACGGAATCCGAAAAGTGGGTTGCTGCTTATAAAAAAGCAGAAAAGGCTCCTCATCCTCTTTTTAAGAGTATCGACGCTAATATTGATGGTGCGCTAGATGCGTTTAAAATTGCTATGGACGAATGGGCTACATGGCGTGGGACGGTTACAACTTCCGATCCTAAGGGAAATGCAATTGATTTGGCTAGGGCAGAAAAGGCTTTGAAGCGAGCGAATGAAGATTATAGTACTGCTTTAAGAACGTGTGGCGACGATGCCGCTATGCAAGAAGCTATACGGCAAAAATTCCATCAGGCAGCACGAGATCCGGGTGGGAAAGGGCCAGCATTACTTACTGCTTGGGGGGCGCTGACTGATAATGAAGATAAAGCAAAATTTGGTGATGCAAAAGACATGAAGGCCTTTAGGGCAATGATGGAACAGACCGTTATTGATAGAGCGCTTGACATTCACCGTGATCCTGCCCTTGGGGTTACTGTTGGCAATGGTGCTCCTGGCAGTGCAGGTGGAGGAATCGGAGAATTTTTAGAGGGAACGCCTGGCAGGTTTGTACAGGGTGGGACTAGTTTAGTACTCCTCGAAGAAGGTGGCCGCCGACTCCTGACTCAGAAGAGAGATGCCGATGGCAACTTAGTTAAAAGAGGGGCAGTAGAAAAAGGTTTCGCAGTGGCGATGGTCGTACTCGGTGTGATATTCGGAGTTTCAGCAGTAATGGGAGGTCCCTCAAAAGTAAGGGAAGCCGTTGGAAATATCGGCAGAGGAGGCCGCAGTTAGGTACTAACAGCCTCCACTAATAAGGACTTACCCCAAATTCTTTTCCGCAAAGTCCCAGTTGACCAGTTTGTCCAGGAACGTCGTGATATAGTCGGGGCGGCGGTTCTGGTAATCCAGATAATACGCATGTTCCCACACATCCATCGTCAGCAGCGCTTTCTGCCCATGCGCCATCGGTAAATCGGCGTTGGGCGTCTTGGTTACTTTCAGTACATTGTTATCCAGCACCAGCCAGGCCCAGCCGCTGCCGAACTGGGTTGCCCCGGCGTTCTTGAACGCGTCCTTGAACGCATCATAGCTACCGAAATCCTTAGTTATCTGGTCCGCCAGCTTGCCTTTGGGCGCGCCACCGCCGCCCGGCTTCATGGAATGCCAGTAGAACGTATGGTTCCAGACCTGCGCGGCATTGTTGAATATCCCTGCTTTAGCGGCATCGCCTGCGGTTTTCTGGATGATCGTTTCCAACGGCTGGCTTGCCAGATCCGTATCCTTGATGAGGTTATTCAGGTTGGTGACATACGCCTGATGGTGCTTGCCGTAATGAAAACTCAGGGTATTGGCGCTGATATAGGGCTCAAGCGCGTCCTGTGCGTAAGGGAGTTCCGGAAGTGTAATAGGCATGGGTTTTCCTTTCATAGTGTTGGATGCGGCGTTATCGGCGGCGTATGCCGTCTTTGAGGCCAGCAGCGTCGCTCCCACCGCTATCGCGGATTTACAGAAATGTCGCCGTGTGATGTGCAAGTCATTTGCTTTTTGCATTGGCACTACATATCATTCCACTGTAAAAAAGCAATATTGAAAAAAGAAAGTATTTCGATGATTCCACGCTATTCCTGCCCTGAAATGGTTGCGATCTGGCAGCCGGAAAACCGCTATCGTATCTGGTTCGAGATCGAGGCGCATGCCTGCGACGCGCTTGCCGAACAAGGCGTTATTCCCAAATCCGCTGCGGAGAATATCTGGAAAAAAGGCAAGTTTGACGTGGCGCGGATTGATGAGATCGAGTGCACGACCAAGCATGACGTTATCGCGTTTCTCACCAATGTTGCCGAGCATGTCGGCGAGGATTCTCGTTTCATGCACCAGGGCATGACGAGTTCCGATGTGCTCGATACCTGCCTTGCCGTGCAATTGAAGGAAGCCAGCGATCTGCTGCTTGCCCGTCTGGACAAGCTGCTTGCGGTGCTCAAGCGCCGCGCCTATGAAACCAAGGATATGGTGTGCGTCGGCCGTAGCCACGGCATCCATGCGGAGCCTACCACCTTCGGTATCAAACTGGCGCGATTTTACGGGGAATTCAGCCGCTGCCGCACGCGTCTGCAGGCGGCAAGGGAAGACATTGCCACCTGCGCCATCTCCGGCGCGGTCGGCACCTATGCCAATATTGCGCCTTTTGTGGAAGCATATGTAGCCGGGAAATTAGGGCTGAAGCCGGAGCCGATCTCCAGCCAGGTGATTCCGCGTGACCGCCACGCCATGTTTTTTGCCACGCTTGCGGTGATTGCCGGGTCGATAGAGAATGTGGCGGTGGAAATCCGCCATAGCCAGCGCACCGAGGTTCTGGAAGCGGAAGAATATTTCTCGCCGGGGCAGAAAGGCAGCTCGGCGATGCCGCATAAGCGTAACCCCGTGCTGTCGGAAAACCTGAGCGGGCTGGCGCGGCTGGTGCGTTCTTATGCCATTCCTGCGCTTGAAAATGTCGCCCTCTGGCACGAGCGCGACATTTCGCATTCCTCAGTGGAGCGGGTGATTGGGCCGGATGCCACAGTAACGCTCGATTTTGCGCTGGTGCGCCTTACCGATATGCTGGACAAGCTGATCGTATATCCCCAGAATATGCTGAAGAATATGAATAAGCTCGGCGGCCTGATTTTCTCGCAACGGGTGCTGCTCGCCCTTACCCAGGCCGGGGTATCGCGAGAAGATTCCTATGCGCTAGTGCAGCGCAATGCCATGAAGGTCTGGGAGCATGGGAAGAATTTCCTGACCGAGCTTCTGGCAGATTCCGAGGTCACAACATCGCTGAAACCGGAAGAAATAAAGAAACTGTTCAATCTGGATTATCATACCAAGCATATTGATACGATTTTCAAGCGAGTGTTTGGATAGTGTTCCTATATGGTGCATCAATGATTATGGGAGAATTGGTTATGACACATGTTGCCAAAAAAGAAGATAATACATTGTATGAGCAGCGTGTTTCTGACGCAAGAATGGAGCATCAGCAATTATTTAGTAGCCTTCAATCATTATCGCAAATGATGTGGACAGGTTATGGTGCGTTTTTTGCGTTAAATACCATTCTTGCCACTGGAATATCGTATTCTTATTCAGATAATATTAAAAATATTAATCACGATTTCCTTGTATTATTCCGTACTTTAATTGCTATTTTGGGAATTTTTACTTCCGTTACAGCGATTATTGCCGCTTGTCGAATTACTAATGCAATGGAAGTAACAAGTGCTAGAGGAAAGAAACTGGAAGAAGAGGTGCTTTTTGCAAGATTATTTCATGAGTTCCACTCATATTCCCGGGGATTTCCGATTCTAACCACAATCGGCAGTGCATTATTTGGATTGTTATGGTTCATCGTATTAATCTATATGCTGCGTAATAGATAAGGAGTTCTTGGCCTTATAAGGTATAGATGCAGCTTTCGTAGTCATCATGACAAGATAGATAAATTGCTTTGTTTCTTATCTAAAATTTAGTTATAGGATGCTTTTTTGTGATTTTTCTTCCTCCTGCACCAGCGGCAAGGTAAAGCTGAATATCGCGCCTCCTTCGGGGCGGTTCTCCGCCCATATTTTGCCGCGATGCGCGGCGATGATGCCCTGGCAGATGGTAAGGCCGAGGCCGGTTCCTTTTCCGGCATCGGTGCGTCCGGCGGTGTAGAATTTATCAAACACCCGCTTCTCATCGTTGGGGATGATGCCGACGCCGGTATCGGAAATCCGCACCAGTATATCTTCCGGCTGTTTCTTGACCTCAATGGTAATCACCCCGTCAGGGGGGGGTATATTTTGCCGCATTCTCAATCAGGTTTGTCAGAACCTGCTCTATCATGACCCCGTCTATCTGGATCATGGGCAGATCCGGATCGGCATGGGTTTCAACTTTATGTATGGCCAGCGTATGCTCCAGCCGCAACAGCGCGCCGCCGATAAGCTCTTCCATATAATAGGGCTGCTTGTGGAGGCGCACTACGCCGGATTCCAGGCTGGTGACGTCGAGCAAATTGGTGACAATGCGCGACAGGCGCGTGGCCTCCTGGTTAATTGAACGCGCCAGTTCATGGACGGTTTCATGCGTCAGTTTCTCGCCTTCCATCAGAATAGTGGCGGATGCGCCGGTAATGGAAGAAAGCGGGGTACGCAGATCATGCGATACGGAGCTTAAGAGGGCGTTACGCAGTTTTTCGCTTTCCGCATCCACGCTTAAGCGCTCCGCAGCATCGGCGGCGTTGGCGCGCTCCACTGCCGATGCCAGCAGGCTGGCAAACGTTTCTATCAGCGAGCGCTGATCGGCGGAGAAGGCTTTTTCCTGGGCCTTAGGGCTTACCCCGAGCACGCCAAGCTTGCCGTCGGCAGTAACCAGCGGAAGGTAGAGCGTCTGGGCGCTGGGCATCGTATCCGTCCCGATTCCCGCCGGTTTAGAGTTGTCAAAGCACCACTGCATCAGGCCGCTTTCCTTTACGATATCGCGCTGCTGCAGCTCGCCCCATATGATTTGCAGATGCCCCGCCTTATCAGGCAAGGCCACTAATATATCGGCTCCCGTTACATCCCTGATATGTTTTGCGGCGACTTCGCTGATGGCCTGATGGCCCCGCGTCGCGGCTATTTCGCGCGTGAATGCATAGAGCAGTTGCGTATTGCGTTCGCGCTTGCGGGCGAACATAGCCTGCAGGCGCAGGCGCGAGGCGTATGAATTAATGACAAGACTGGTGGCCAACATGACTACCAGCGTCATCCAGAAAGAGCGATCCTCAATTTTAACGGTATAGAGTGAAGGAATGAAAAAGAAATTGAAACAGAATGCGCTCAGTAGCGCATATAAAAAAGAAGGGCCACGGCCAAGGTTGGCGGAAACCACGACGTTGCCGATAAGATAGATCAGCATTTCGTCTTCCGGCTTAAGGCTGGCGCGGAAGATAAAATTTACGCAGGTGCAGAAAATAATGACTTCCATGCTCTGGAAGTAAAGATTGGGCTTAAACTCGTACAGATCGCTGGTGCTTTTGGTGGATTGCGGTTCCGGATCCTCGCCGGTGACGACATAGACATCTATATAACCGCTGCGCCGGATGATTTTATCGGCAAGAGAGCCAATCAGTATATCGTGCCAGCGTGTTCTTGCCGATTTGCCGATGATAATTTTGGTAATGCCATTATCGTGTGCGTAAGCGATGATTTCATCCACGGCGCTGGTGCCCTGCAGCACCAGGGTTTTGCCGCCGAGCCTTTCCACCATGCGCATATGCTCTTCCACAGCTTTCCTGGCTCCTTCGTTCAGGCGGTAATGCCGGGCGTTTTCCACATACACTGCCGTCCACGGCACCTTGATGGATGCGGCCATGCGCCGGGCGGTGCGGATGAGTTTTTCCGAAAGGTGTTCCGGCCCGATACATACCATGACCTTGTCGGCCACGGGCATGATATTACGGATGCCTTCACGGTATTTGTAGGCGTCCATCTGGGCGTCCACCCGCTCGGTGGCGCGCCGCAGCGCCAGTTCGCGCAGGGCAATGATATTGCTTTTCTTGAAGAAATTGTCGGCGGCGTTGGCACGTGCCTGTGCACTTACATAGACTTTGCCTTCTGCCAGGCGCCGGAGCAACTCGTCTACGTTAATATCCACCAGCACGATATCATCGGCGCTGTCAAAAACCGAATCAGGGACGGTTTCCTTCACCCAGATGCCCGTGGTGCCCGCGACCAGATCGCTCAGGCTTTCCAGATGCTGTACGTTCAGGGTCGTGTAGACGTCAATGCCTGCATCCAGCAGTTCCCCGACATCGTGCCAGCGCTTTAAGTGCCGGGAGCCGGGAGCATTGGTGTGGGCGAGTTCGTCGATTAATATCAGCTGGGGTTTACGCAACAGCGCAATGTCCAGATCCAGTTCCTTGAGCATAACGTTGCGATGCTCTTGCTCCACCGGCGGAATCACCGGCATCCCTTCCAGCAACTTTTCTGTTTCCGTACGCCCATGCGTTTCGACAATGCCGGCAACGACATCCTCACCTTCCAGCAGGCGCTGATGGCCGGAGGAAAGCATAGCGTAAGTTTTCCCTACGCCCGCGCAGCTACCGAAAAATATCTTCAGCTTACCGCGCGCCGCTGTTTTTTCCTCCGCTTTCACCTTTGCCAGCAGTGCATCCGGATCAGGCCTGTTGTCGGAATGGTTCATGAAGGATTACATATGAATGACTCGTCCATAGGCATCCAGCACCGACTCATGCATCATTTCCGATAAAGTCGGGTGCGGGAAGATCGTGTGCATCAGGTCAGCCTCGGTGCCTTCCATGGTCTTGGCGATGGCGTAGCCCTGAATCAGTTCGGTAACTTCCGCGCCGATCATATGCGCGCCGAGCAGTTCGCCGGTCTTTTCGTCGAATACGGTTTTGACCAGCCCTTCCGGCTCGCCGAGCGCAATCGCCTTGCCGTTGCCCAGAAAGGGGAAGCGTCCCACTTTTACCTTGAACCCTGCATCCTTGGCGGCTTTTTCGGTCAGGCCGACACTGGCCACCTGCGGCAGGCAGTAGGTGCAACCGGGAATATTCTTTGTATTGAGTGGGTGCACGTCCTTTACACCGGCAATTTTTTCCACGCAGATGACGCCTTCATGCGAAGCCTTATGGGCAAGCCAGGGCGGACCGGTGAGATCGCCGATGGCATAGATTCCCGGCTCTCCGGTAGCGCACCATTTGTCGATGACGACATGGGTTTTTTCTACTTTTATTTTGGTATTTTCCAGTCCCAGATTTTCCGTGTTGCCGACAATCCCTACTGCCAGGATAACGCGCTCTACGGTAATTTCACTGGTCTTGCCGCCACTTTCCAATGTCGCCGTAACACTGTTTTTATCTTTCTTCAGCGCTTTTACGGTAGTAGAGGTCTGGATTTTCATGCCCTGCTTCTCAAACTGTTTATGGGCGAATTTGGAGATTTCCTCATCTTCCACCGGCAAGACGCGATCCATGACTTCCACCACGGTCACTTCGGCTCCCATATTTCTGTAGAAGCTCGCAAACTCGATGCCGATAGCGCCAGAACCCACCACTAGCAGGGATTTGGGCATCATATCCGGCACCATGGCCTCTTTATATGTCCAGACCAGCTTACCGTCCGGCTCAAGGCCGGGAAGGGTACGCGCACGCGCGCCGGTTGCAAGAATGATATGTTTTGCAGTGATTTCCGGCAAGGGCTTGCCGTCTTTGGCCAGTGCCACTTTACCTTTGCCCGCAAGTTTGGCCGCCGCGTC
>JABDGA010000040.1 GCA_013286285.1 Alphaproteobacteria bacterium
GCGCGCGAGCGGGCATGGACAATATCCACGCCTCTTTCACGGATGATTCTTTCCAGCGCGCTGGCGTTATGTAAAATAGCAAACGGGTTTTTCGTCGTAAGCGGAAGGGTAATATGCTCTCCGCCTGAGTAGGCAAGACTTGGCAGCATGGAGCCGCCAGCCGACGCCACCAGCGCCCGCATTCCGTTTCTCGCAATAGCGCCGGCTATTTCGATGGTCCCGCGCTCAACACCGCCGGTGCGAAGTTGTGGCAGAACTTGCAATATTACAGGCTGTTTCATAAGAAACTGTTCAGAATCTTTACTATGCCTTGCGATTTCCACGTACGGCGTGGCGAGATCCTGAACAGTTTCTATGGGTTGACTGTATCATTATCCCGCAGTTCAGCGGTCTACCTTACCGCTGCCAATTATGCAACGATCTTTATGAGGCTGGCAAGAGGGACAACAAGTTAAGCGTGTTAGCTCGACAATTTCGCAACAGGGTAGCCCGCCAAAGCGGTTGATAGGAGGAAAAGTACTTGGCGGTATGAAGTGCTATCGCTACGAGCGACGAATTGATAGTCAGCTTTTGTTAAAGGATTGTTGAATATTTAGCTTATCCTGCAATTCTCGTAATTTACTCGAGTCATTGGTTGTTTTCCATATGGCAAATCCGGATATCAATCCGGAAATGCCCAGAAGTGTAGTCGTGCCTCCCGTAACTCTTGAAAAGTTCGTTACCCAATCCGCATCTCTGCCGGTGAAATGAAGCCGTGAGTTCACATATCCAGGGGTAAAAAACATGGTCATCATCCCAAGGGCGGTGAAGACGGTGCCGCCGGCAAAGGCAATAAGGGAATTTGTTCTTGCGATACCGCGTATCAATCCACCAGAGGCGCGCTTGGAATCCTGGAGGGTCTGCGTATAATTAACAGTAACCGGTTCGGGATTGGGCGTGTTGTCGGAATCTTTTGCCATGAACGGCTCCATGATACTGCTAATTATCTATAAAGATACAGACATTAAGGAGTGGATACTACTCTGAAAATATTAAATTTTCGTTACAATTCGTGGTATAAGTGCAAGTAATGCGAGGCATATCTTTACTTGTAATTGACATTACCTGTGCAAAAAGTCTAAATCATACCGCTTGCCAGTATAAATCAAAGGGATGATATGACAGAAGCAAAACCCGTTACCGTAGCGTATGGCGATGGCATTGGCCCGGAAATCATGGAAGCTACGCTCGATATTTTACGTGAAGCGAAGGCGAATATAGCGGTTGAAACTATCGAAGTCGGTGAAAAACAGTATAAAACCGGCAATACCAGCGGTATCTCCGCGAGCGCATGGGAGAGCCTGCGCCGTACGAAGGTATTGCTCAAAGCCCCTATTACCACCCCGCAGGGCGGGGGGTATAAGAGTCTCAACGTCACCATGCGCAAAACGCTTGGGCTGTATGCGAATGTGCGTCCCTGCGTCTGTTATTATCCTTTTGTCAAGACCGCCCATCCCGCAATGGATCTGGTGATTGTGCGTGAAAACGAGGAGGATTTATACGCCGGGATTGAATACCAGCTCACTGTGGATGCAGTGCATTGCGTCAAGCTGATAACCCGATCCGGGAGCGAGCGCATTATCCGTTATGCGTTTGAATATGCCGTGCAGAATGGCCGCAAGAAGGTCACCTGCATGTCCAAGGACAACATCATGAAGCTGGCAGACGGCATGTTCCACAAGCTGTTCAACCAGATTGGCGAAGAATACCCTCAAATTGCCAAGGAGCATTACATCATTGATATCGGCACGGCACGCATTGCAAGCGCACCGGAGCGTTTTGATGTAATTGTCACCGAAAATCTGTATGGAGATATCATTTCCGATGTTGCTGCAGAAGTGTCAGGTTCCGTCGGGTTGGCAGGATCGTCCAATATCGGCACTAATTTTGCTATGTTTGAAGCGATTCACGGCTCCGCGCCAGATATTGCCGGAAAGAATATCGCCAATCCGTCAGGATTGCTGAACGGCGCGATCATGATGCTGATCCATATCGGACAGCCGGAAGTAGCGTCCGTGGTGCATAACGCCTGGCTTGCCACGCTTGAATCCGGTATCCATACCGGCGATATTTTTAATGAAACCAGCCGGGAAAAAGTGTGCACAAGGGAATTTGCCAAAGCGGTTATTTCGCATCTGGGAAAATCTCCAAAAACGTTAAGAACTGTAAATTACAAGGCGGCGGAGAAATCAGGCGCTGCGCATGTCCATGCCGTTGCTTCGGCTCCGGAGGAACGTAGGCTCGTCGGTGCCGATATATTCATTCACTGGCAGAAAGAGGTGGAGGATCTGGTCAACCTGTTGAAACCGTTTGCTGGCGAACTGAAGCTCCAGACTATTTCCAATAAGGGACTCAAGGTTTGGCCGGATTATGTGCCGGGAATGAACCTGACCGATCAATTTAACTGCCGTTTCAAGGGCGATAAGGCGACTCCTGCGGCGATAGCGGATTTGCTGCAGAAAATAGCCGGCAGCAATATTGAGTTCATAAAAATAGAGAACCTCTACGAATATGGTGCCAGGCTTGGCTATACTCTTGGCCAGGGCGAATAATTTTTCCTTTTGAGCATATATGAAAAACACGAATACTCCATTGCTGGACACTGTCCATATTCCTGCCGACATGCGGGGTTTTTCGCTTGAGCAGTTAAAACAGCTTGCCGATGAAATCCGTGCTGAAACGATTGATGCCGTTTCCCATACGGGTGGGCATCTGGGGGCAGGGCTTGGCGTAGTGGAGCTTACCATTGCACTGCATTATGTGTTTAATACGCCGGAGGATAAGATTATCTGGGATGTTGGCCATCAGACTTACCCGCACAAAATATTGACCGGCAGGCGCAATCGTATCCGCACGCTGCGCCAGCCCGGCGGCCTTTCGGGGTTCTGCAGGCGCGATGAAAGCCCGTATGATGCTTTTGGTGCCGGCCACAGCTCGACCTCCATATCGGCGGCGCTTGGCATGGCGTCGGCACGTGACTTTGCCGGTGGGAATAACGAGGTGATTGCCGTCATTGGCGATGGTGCGATGAGTGCCGGTATGGCGTTTGAGGCGATGAACAATGCAGGCAGTCTTGGGAAGCGGCTGATTGTCATCTTGAATGATAATGATATGTCCATAGCGCCGCCGGTGGGAGCGATGAGCGCCTATCTATCTCGGCTGATTTCCTCGCACCCTTATCGGAGTCTGCGCCATATCGCCAAACATGTGGCGGAGAAGTTCCCCGCACCGCTCATGCGGGTGGCTAAGAATGCCGAAAAATACATGCGCGGCATGGCGACCGGTGGCACACTGTTCGAAGAGCTGGGGTTCTATTATGTCGGCCCGATAGACGGCCATAATCTTGACCAGCTGTTGCCGGTCTTAAAGAATATCCATACAGAAAAAGACAGTGGCCCGGTGCTGCTACATGTCGTGACGCAGAAAGGCTACGGCTACGCTCCGGCAGAAAAATCCAAGGACAAGTATCATGGCGTCAATAAATTTGACGTCGCCACCGGTGAGCAGAAAAAAGCGGCGGCGGCAACGCCCAGCTATACGGAAGTGTTTGCCAAGGCGCTGATACAGGAAGCGGAAAGGGATAAAAAGATCGTTGCCATCACGGCGGCCATGCCGTCCGGCACCGGGCTAGATAAGTTTGGTAAAAGCTTTCCAGAGCGGACATTTGACGTTGGCATTGCCGAGCAGCATGCGGTGACATTTGCTGCTGGCCTTGCCTGTGAAGGCTATAAACCATTCGTGGCGATTTATTCCACTTTCCTGCAACGCGCCTATGATCAGGTAGTGCACGATGTGGCGGTGCAGAACCTGCCGGTGCGCTTTATTCTGGATCGCGCTGGGCTCGTCGGTGCAGACGGGGCAACTCATGCTGGTTCCTTTGATCTTGCTTATCTCACCGCTTTGCCGAATTTTATCGTCATGGCGCCCGCGGATGAGGCGGAACTCACCGATATGGTGGCCACGGCAGCCGCTACCGACGAATATCCCAGCGCGGTGCGTTATCCGCGCGGCAACGGCACAGGAGTCGCCTTGCCCGAACAGGGAAGAATACTGGAAATCGGTAGGGGAAGAATTGTGCGCAAAGGAGAAAGGGTAGCCCTGCTGTCGCTGGGCACGCGACTGGAGGAATGTCTCAAAGCTGCGGAAGTCCTGGAGCAGCAGGGAATCTCGGTGACCGTTGCGGATGCGCGTTTTGCCAAACCGCTGGATGCCGAGCTTATCACGCGCCTTGCCCTTAAACATGAACTGCTTGTCACCGTCGAAGAAGGCACATCCGGCGGATTCGGCGCGCATGTGCTCGAATTCATGGCGAATAACGATCTTGCGGGTAATGGAAAAGCGATTGTTCGTACCCTGTGCCTGCCGGATGTATTCATTGAACAGGGAATACCCCAGAACCAGTATGAGGAAGCCGGGTTGAACGCCAGCGGTATCGTCAATACGGTGATGAATGTGCTGGACGCACCGGTCAGTAAGCCGCAACTGGTATGTTAGCGCCGGATTCTGTCTCTGGATTGCGATGCTCTTGCTCGGAATAGAATCCAGCTGTGATGAGACGGCAGCGGCGCTGGTGACAGGGGATCGGAAAAATCTGTCCAATATTGTCCTTTCCCAGAATGCGGCCCATGCGCCCTATGGCGGTGTGGTGCCGGAGATTGCGGCGCGTTCGCATATCGAGCATATGGATGCGGTGGTGCAACACGCATTTACCGAAGCTGGACGCAGCTTTTCCGATATTGATGCGGTGGCTGCCACCATTGGGCCGGGGTTGATTGGCGGCGTCATCGTAGGCGCTATGACCGGCAAGGCGATAGCTTCAGCGCTCAAAAAACCGTTTATTGCCGTCAACCATCTGGAAGGCCATGCGCTTACCGCCAGACTTACCCATGCAGTCGAATTTCCCTACCTGCTGCTGCTGGTTTCGGGTGGGCATTGCCAGATACTGGCGGTCGAGGGAGTCGGAAAATATACAAAGCTGGGTGGCACATTGGACGATGCGTTGGGCGAAGCGTTCGATAAAACCGCAAAGCTTCTGGGGCTTGGCTTTCCGGGCGGGCCGCAGGTGGAATTCCATGCTAAAGAAGGTCATCCCTTACGCTTTTCCTTTCCCTTGCCGCTCAAAGGCAGGGAAGGGTGCGATTTTTCTTTTTCCGGCCTCAAAACCGCTGTCAGATTAGCCGTCCGGGAGTTGGGAGCCCTGACGCGGCAGGATATTGCCGATATATGTGCGTCTTTCCAATATTGTGTGTCGCTGATATTGAAAGACCGGATGCAGCATGCATTCCGTGTTTTTTCCTACAAGCATCAGGCAAGAACCCTGGTAGTGGCGGGCGGTGTCGCGGCCAATCACTATCTGCGTCATGCCCTTGAGGAGATTGCGGGCGAACATGGCTTCACATTGGTTGCACCACCCATGAAATTATGCACTGATAATGCCGCCATGATCGCATGGGCAGGCGTAGAACGGCTACGTTTGGGATTAACCAATTCACTGGATACTGAACCGCGTGCGCGCTGGCCGCTTACGGAAGTGGAAGTTTCCTAGGGGGCGCTTTTGTTCTCTTTATTGTGCCATACCCGGATTATAACGGCTATATCATCTCCTTCCGCCATATATCGCAATACATAGGATCCGGTGGCGAAAGGTAGAAATAATTCACGTCTTCCGCTACCGTCTGACATGGGGCGACCGATTTGAATATGGTTCTTAAGTAAGTTAGCCCCTTCTAAAATACATCTAGCTGCCTTTGACGCTGCTGTCGGATTTTTGTCTTTCAGGAAATTGTATAACCGTTCAATATCGTCAAGGGCTTGCGGGAGCCATTTTACTTCGGGCATTTTCTGGCCTTGCCGCTTGCCAGATCGCTTAACCACTGTGCGGCTATTTTATGAGAGATGAATTCGCCGGTAAGCTGGTAATGTTCCCAGCGCTCCATATCTTCACGCTTTTCACGTTCGTAATTTTCTTCGCGCTCAAGGTAGTTCTTAATGGCCGTAATCATCAGCCAATGGGGCGATCTGTCACGTATATCCGCCAGCGCTTTAAGGCGTTTGTGGGTATTGTCGTCGAGTTTAATTCCCTGCGTTGTTGGCATAAATATCTCATTTATTTACATATGATAGCACTTATTGCAACTTGGTGCAACCAATTTTATCGGTGTTACGGCATTTATGCCGCTAAGTATAATGGCTATAAGAGTCGTTACGGAAGCCGGATAAGCGCCTTACTTGCCTTTACGGTTAAGGAAGTAATAATCAGGGAAAGTAGCCAGCTTACCATGATATCGAAAGGAAAGTGAACTCCAAGAGCAACACGGGAAATGCTGACCGTCAACAGCAGGAAAATACCCAAATTTCTTCCTAACTTATTCAATATCGACCATAACGCGGTAAGCACCATCATGATGAAGGCAGCATGACCGCTAGGTAAGCTGGCATAGGGATCTTCCGCGTTTTTTATGTAGTCCTGCACATAAAACGTGCCTTCCGGCAGGACCGCAAACGGACGCGGCATATGTAAGACATGCTTGAGGCCCGTGACCCAGAGCAGGTAGACGATATAAGCCGCTATCAGGGATATGGCGACCTCTTTCATCTGCCGGCAATAGGAGACATACAGCGTATTATTATTCGCTTTTACCTGCTTGCAGGATTCCCATGCGCCCAGAACAAAGACAATGAAGTAAAAGGGAAACATCGTATATTTGCTTAAGGTGGAAATAACCTGCATTATCCCCTGAAAAGTGGGATTCTGGAGATCGTTTATCACATGAAAGGCGAGAACATTTATGCTGTTTTCCGCATATAAATTTAACATAATCTTTCTCCTACATACTGAAGCTTCGTACCAGACTGCCGCTTAAACTATACCAGCCGTCTACGATTACAAAGAAAATAATTTTAAAAGGCAAAGAGATAAGCACCGGCGGCAGCATCATCATCCCCATGGCCATTAGCGTGGAAGCTACCAGCATGTCTATGATCAGGAACGGTAGGTATACGAGGAAACCTATTTCAAAGGCACGCTTCAATTCGCCGATCATGAAGGCCGGAATAAGCACCTTGTATGGCGTATCTTCCGGTCTTTCTATCTTAAGCCCGGGCGACATATCCATGAACAGGCGCAAATCTTTCTCGCGCACGTTCCGCATCATGAAAACATGGAAGGGGGCGCTGGTTTTCTCCAACGCCTCCTTTTCGGCAATTTTTCCGCTGACAAGCGGTGCTATACCGTCGTCATAAGCCTTTTCGAGTACTGGCCCCATGACGAACAGAGTAAGGAACAGCGCAAGGCTGATCAGCACCTGGTTGGGAGGAGTAGTCTGAAGCCCTAGGGCAGTGCGCAGCAACGATAATACGATGATGATACGAGTAAAAGAGGTCACCATCAGCAATATGGAAGGAGCGAGCGGAATGACAGTGACCAGCAGCACCAGTTCGATCAGGCGTGAAGTCACTGAATTGCCGCTGCTTGCACCCTGTCCTGAAACAGCATTGGCGCTCAAATCCAGCGTGAGCTTCTGGGCAAAGGAATCTGCTGGAAAAGCAAGAATACTGAAGGTGCAAAGACTAAAGAAGATAAGAAATAAGAATTTTGTCATGCCGCACGTATTGCGGCATCCAGCCTTGCGATATGGCCAGACCCCGCAATACATACGGGGTGACAATTTGTGTGTAGATTTTGCATCAGGAATACATATTCTCATCTTCACGCTTTCCCCTCATTGCTGCGTGATTCAATCAGCAAGTCTCCCGATGCGCCCAGAAGCAGCAAATGTTCTTTATTATCGCATTTTAGCAGCACCAGGCGACGCCTGGGATCCAGATATAGGGTTTCCATTACGTCCAGACGCGGCACCGCAGGCCTGTTGCCGATGAGGCGTTTATCCAGCCCGGTCTTCTTTAGCAGCACTGCAAGGAGGACAATCAGCCCGACTACAAAAGCCAGTGCCAGGACTGCACGCGCATAGGTGAAAACGTCACTGTCCATCGTCATCCTTCGCTGCTATGACATTGCTTCGGCCGATTCCATCGGAGTGCTGATATGCAATGCTGGCTTTGCGCAACCCTTCCAGCCTTGTAAGCTCCTGCCGTACATTTTCCCGTGCCGCTACCAGTTCATCGCCCAACTTGCTGATCAGTTCCATGAGTTCGTTTAAGTCCTGCCTGTGGTGCTTTGCCTCTTCTTCAGGCAGCGAGGAAACGGATTCACAATAAGCACGAACCATTTTTTCCACTTTGGACATATCCGGCCTGCCCATCTTCATGCCTTCCCTGCACTCGCTTACCAAATCGAATACAGATTTTTTAAGGGCTTCAGGCGGAAGTGCGATCACGGTCATTTGGGTTTCCTATCTTTGGCTTTTGCGTTGGTCTTGTAAACGTAATTAAGAATTTCCGCCACCGCATTGTACGCTTCCAGAGGGATTACCGTATCGATATCGAGTTTTTCAAGAATTTCAACCAGGCTTGCATCCTCACGCACGGTGATTCCATGCTCTTTTGCTACCTTAATAATTTGTTCGGCAATCGTGCCTTTGCCTTTGGCGGCGACTTTAGGGGCAGGATCCTTGCCAATCTCGTATTTGAGAGCGACGGCGACAGGCAACTTTTCTCCCTTATATTCCTTCTTATCCATAGAATCGCTCGATGCTCGTTATGCGTTGCCCGTTGTACGAAGATAATAGCGAGTGATGAATATTATAAAAATTCTGTTACTTTATTAAACTACCTAAACGTGCAACGCGTACCCTCTTTTATTCAACTTTTATCCGTATTCGGTTGCGAAGCGTTAAATTCCTCGAAAGCCTCCAGCATGCCTTCCCCTCCACCGGATTGTGAGGCGGCAAGGTTCTGTTCCATAATCCGATCATGTAGTTCCTTGCGCAGGATAGTCGCTTCCGGCGGAAAATTAAACCCGATTTTCACCGAACGCCCTTTAATCTCTACGACAGTCAGCTCTATCGTGTTATTGATAATGACGGATTCGCCGATCTTGCGCGTAAGATATAACACTTAGATCACTTTCAAAAAATAAGGCCGAATGCAATTAAAAATTAAATAAGCCAAACACATTTTATACGGCCTTATTTTTTGAAGTAAAGTGATACTGATCTTATAGTTAGTGTCATTTTATCCAGAAAATAACGCCCTGTAGAGTTATGAATTTTACGATAAATGAACATGGCGTTATTTTTTGGAAATGACACTGGCTGGTTCCTAAAAAAGTGGCAAAGAGTACACTAGTTATCTTAAAAAACGTAGCAATACAATTTTTCTCTGGTCTCCATGACGTACAATAATATAATCACAGGAAATTATTGCGAGGGATGCTTGTGGATATTGCCGCATTGAATTTAAATGATATGCTTGAGCTCAAGATGCAGTATGACAGCGAGCGCCAGAAGGTGCTTGCCCAAAATATTGCGAACAAGGATATCCCTGGTTACCGGGCGCAGGATCTGAAGCCGCTCGATTTCAGCAATATACTGGCGGCGCAGACCAGCAAGGTAAGCATGTTGCTGACGTCGCCGCGGCATATGGGGCCGGTCAAGACGCCTGCCCAGCAGTTTCTGCACACTCCTAACGGCGATCCTTTCGAGGTGTCTCCGACCGGAAACTCCGTGGTAACGGAGGAGCAGATGATGAAAGTGGCGCAGAATTCCATGGATTTTCAGATGTCGACCGATCTGTACAAGAAAATAGGCAATCTTTTCAAGGAAGCGCTTAGCTTACAGCCTAATGCATAAAGGGCATTAAAATGATGCATATTGTTTTGATCTGCATTGAGGTAGGTTTTCTGTGGCTTATGCTGGCTTCGTCATCCCATGGCCTGGCCACGGGATCTCATGAGATTGCATGGTCAAGCTGCGCAATAACGGGTATCCAGGAAATTCCCATTACAATAGAATACAGCAAAGAAATTCTATGAGTGGTATAACAGATACGCTTTTTATTGCCGGGGCAGGGATGCGGGCGCAGAGCGATCGCTTGCGCGTGGTTGCCGAAAATCTTGCCAATGTGGATTCCACTGGGCTTACGCCGGGGTCAACGCCCTACCAGCGTAAAACCATTACGTTTAAGAATGTTCTGGATCAGGAGCTTGGCATCAGTAAGATTGCAACCGCCAGCTACGGCACGGATAAAACTCCGTTTAAGAAGAAATATGAGCCCGGGCATCCGGCGGCAGACGCACAGGGCTATGTGTTGTATCCCAATGTGGAATCTGTGGTGGAACTGGTGGATATGCATGAGGCGCAACGCGATTATGAGGCGGATCTGAACGTGATTGACGTTTCAAAAAGTATGATCTCGCAGGCCTTGGGATTATTGAAATAGGAAATAGTTACAAATGGACATAAAACAGGCAGCAACGATATATAGCTCCATAGCGGGTATAGGGCAGGGTAATCCTGTCCAGAATCCCGTTGCGGATACCAATGCAACCTCAGCAACCCCGTCATTTCAGGATCTGGTAACGCATGCATTATCCTCTACGGTGGAATCCGGTCGCAAGGCGGAAGAAATAAGCACGCTGGCGTTGATGGGCAAGGCCGATATTACCGAGCTTGCCACCGCGGTAAGCAGCGCCGAACTTGCGCTCAATACGGTAGTCGCCGTGCGTGACAAAGTGATCAGCGCCTATCAACAGATTATGCAGATGCCGATTTAGTGCGTTACTCGCCCCCCGGTGCTCGTTACGCGAAACGAATAACGATCAACGTATTTATTTAATTCGGCGTTTTTGCATTACCGGGATGTTTGACTGCGTCCGTGCCTTCTACTTCAAAGTGGATCTGGACATCATCGCCCACCGCCGGTGCGAAGGCTTTCATGCCGAAATCAGAACGTTTAATGGCAGCATCACCGCTGAATCCGGAAGTATAATTATTAGTGAACGGATGAATGCCGGATTTATTATACGTCACATGCAGT
This sequence comes from Alphaproteobacteria bacterium, assembly GCA_013286285.1. Classification (GTDB taxonomy): domain Bacteria; phylum Pseudomonadota; class Alphaproteobacteria; order Rickettsiales; family JABCZZ01; genus JABCZZ01. The sequence continues at coordinate 10,975 of JABDGA010000040.1, forward strand.
GTAATGGGTTTTATTACTCCCAATAAGGTGAAATCGCCTGTAACATCGCCGGTATTCTTGCCGGTTACAGTAACTTTCGTGCTCTTGAAATGCATGGTAGGGAATTTATCGGTATTGAAGAATTTTTCTCCGCGTAGTTCCTTGTCAAGCGCAGGCACGCTGGTATCGACGCTCTCCGGTTTCAGCGTAATATCCAATTCACTTTTTTCCGGCATTTTTTCATCAAAAGTAAAATAACCGTCGTAGGTTTTTATGCGGCCTATGGTATTGGAGAACCCCAGGTGATTAATTTTGAAAATGATATGGGTATGCGACTGATCGAAATCATATTTATCTGCCGCGGCAAAGCTCGCGGAAGAAAAGAGAAAAGGTAGCAAAAGGAAGGAAGCAGTTTTCTTGAGCATGGGGTTCTCCATAATTTTCTGTACCCACTTGATTTAACATGACTGATAGTGTTAAACAATACACTTCTTGTTGTCCAAACTCACGGGCATGGAAAATTTGCTTGTCGCCAGCGTACTCAAGTCCTCAAGTGCTAATTTTGTACACTCCGGTTTTCCGTCCGCTGGTTCCACGCATTTTTCTTATGCCAGCGAGTTTGGATAAAAAGTTTGGGAGCCATATAATTTAAGGAATCGGAGAATTTTATGGTGGAATTTGCATTGCCGGCCAATTCAAAAGTGATGAAGGGCAGGGAGTATAAGGCGCAGAATGCCCGGCATGTAAAAACGTTCCATATCTACCGCTACGATCCGGAAGACAAAAATACCGATGGCGCGCCGAAAAACCCGCGCATCGACAGCTATGAGATTGATCTCGATGTCTGCGGCCCCATGGTGCTCGATGCACTTATCAAGATCAAGGACGAGGTGGATTCGACGCTGACCTTCCGCCGCTCCTGCCGGGAAGGTATATGTGGCAGCTGCGCGATGAATATCGGCGATGGTAAGGGGATGAATACGCTTGCCTGCACCAAGCCTATCAGTGATATCAAAGGCGATATCAGCATCTATCCATTGCCACACATGCCGGTGATTAAAGATCTCGTGCCGGACTTAAGCCATTTCTATGCACAGTATGAATCCATAAAGCCGTGGATTGCCACACAGTCCAATGCGCCAGGGAGCCGTGAACGCCTGCAGACGCCGGAAGATCGCGCCAAGCTGGATGGACTTTATGAATGTATCCTGTGCGCCTGCTGCTCGACCAGCTGCCCAAGTTATTGGTGGAATAGCGAGCGCTATCTGGGGCCCGCGATTCTTTTGCAGGCGTACCGCTGGATTGTGGATTCACGCGATGAATCTACGGGCGATCGGCTGGATAATCTGGAAGATCCCTTCCGCCTTTACCGTTGCCATACTATTATGAATTGCGCAAAAACCTGTCCCAAAGGCTTGAATCCTGCAAAAGCCATCGCAGAAATTAAGAAATTGATGGTTGAGCGCAGAGTGTAATCCCGATGCAATCGCTTGCAGGCAAGGTAATATTTATAACGGGTGCGACATCGGGATTCGGGGCGGCGTTTGCAGAGAACTTTCTTGAAAAAGGCGCGAAAGTCATCGCTACCGGCAGACGCAGGGAGCGCCTTGACGAATTGAAATTGAAAAAGCATCCTTGTGGTAAAAACCTGCATATACTGCAGTTGGATGTGCGTGATCAAAAGGCCGTAAGCAGCGCAGTAAATGCATTGCCAAAGGAATTTGCTGATATTGACATACTCATTAATAATGCCGGGCTGGCGTTGGGATTTGGTCCGGCAATGGAGTCGCCGCTTGCCGACTGGGAGCAGATGGTGGATACCAATATCAAAGGGGTGCTGTATTGCACGCATGCCATTCTGCCGGGGATGATACGGCGCGGCAGCGGGCATATCCTCAATATCGGGTCGGTTGCCGGCACCTATCCGTATCCCGGCGGGAATGTGTATGGCGCGACCAAGGCATTCGTAAAGCAGTTTTCCCTCAACTTGCGTGCGGATTTGTTGGGCAAGAATATACGGGTTACGAATATCGAACCCGGCATGGTGGAGACGGAGTTTTCCGTTGTTCGTTTCCATGGTAATGAGGGCAAGGCGGATGCGGTGTATGCTGGCATGCAGCCGCTCAGTGCGCAGGATATCGCCGAATCGGTGCTTTTCTGCATTAGCTGCCCACCGCATGTAAATATCAATGCGTTGGAAGTCATGCCGGTTAATCAGGCCTTTTCACCTTTCGCAGTCCACCGAAAATCAAGCGCATGAAATTTTAACGGTATTAATTATTTGTAATCGCATGAAGTTGCCATTATATAGTTTACCTTTCCAATAAAAGTGCCCAGAGAATAACATGAAGACCTGTATCGTTGTAGATGATGTGAAGTTTGATCGGATGATGCTGGTGCGCTGCGCCACCAGCCTTGGCTTTGAAGTAATTGAGGCGGCCAGCGGGAAAGAAGCGCTGGAGCTGTGTAAAAAACAGTTGCCGGACTGCATGCTGATTGACTGGGAAATGAAGGGTATGACCGGGGTGGAGTTGATGGAAAAGCTACGCGAGCTGGAGGGCGGCGATACGGTGTGCGCGTTGATGTGCACCTCGCATGAGCATTTCAGTTTCGTCGGCCATGCGTATATGAGCGGCGCATATGGTTTCATCAGCAAGCCCATTACCAAGGAAAAGCTGAAGCAGACGCTGGACGAGCTGGGATTGTTTAATCAGTAAGGGGTGTGGCAACCAAAGGTTGGTCGGGGCGGTGGGATTCGAACTCACGACCCTCTGCTCCCAAAGCAGATGCGCTACCAGACTGCGCTACGCCCCGACACAGGCGCAGTTTTTATCGCAAGCCTATGCATTTGTATATATTTATTTGCTGAATATCCCCGATTTCGTATGCGAAGCGAGCGTAGTGCAGTCAACAATTACACTCTTGGCGTGCAAAATGACTCTTTCCATTTGTATAGGCTATATTTCCGCTGCAAAAGCATAAAAATCCTTTACCGTTGTCCCTATTCGCTATATGGAGGGGTTAACATAACGGTAAGGTGAATATACCCCTTAGAACTTACAGCATGTTTGAAAAAATTCTTATAGCCAACCGCGGTGAAATCGCGGTGCGTATCATGTCAACCGCCAAGCGCATGGGCATAAAAACGGTGGCGGTATATTCCGAGGCCGACACCAATGCCCTGCACGTCAAGCAGGCGGATGAGGCGGTCTATATTGGCCCGTCGCCTTCGGCGCAGAGTTACCTTAAAATTGAGAACATTATCAGTGCTATTGAGCATAGCGGCGCAGAAGCCGTGCATCCCGGTTATGGGTTTCTCTCTGAAAAGGCTGATTTTGCAAGGGCGGTGAAGCGTGCAGGCGTTACCTTTATCGGCCCGAGCCCTGAAGCGAT
>JABDGA010000041.1 GCA_013286285.1 Alphaproteobacteria bacterium
AGCACGTGCTGGAAGTCGTCCGCAATAAGGTAGCGGTTCGTGCCGGTGCGTCCGAGCAGCAATCCTCTTTTGGCGCGGAGTTTCGCGGCGCGGATTTCCGCTTCCGTTGCCCAGTGGGCATCGCCATGCAGCGATTCCTTTTTCTTGAATGGGCGGAAATCGATGAGCGGCGCGCGCATTACACAAAGCAGGGTCAGGCTGAAAAACAGCGAGAGGCAAGGGGGGGCGAAAAAATGGATGGAATACGCACTCTGAAACGCCGGATTGGTGTGGTAGGCGAGCCAGTAGCGGAACAGGTACAGCACCATCTGGTAGAGATAGGCTGGGTGCTTCAGGCAGGCAGGAGCATAGGCCGTGCCATAATTCCATACCACGATGCCTACGCAGGAAAGATACAGTGGTCCCAGCAGGACAATAAGTATGATCAGCAGAACAACGATTTTTGACGCAAATGCGTGAGATTTGCCAGCCGCCATGCCAAGGCCTGTTCCTAATTTTAGTTAAGCCTATACCTTTTTAGGCAAAAACGGCTTAAAGACAAGAAAAACTTATCAGAGAGGCACAATGGTGCGGGGAACGATTATTTGCCTTTGGTGTATCTTTCCACTACAAATACGATTGTAATCAACTCATTGCTTATTAGGTTGAACATGTCGGGAATCACCATCTACACTACCCCAATTTGTCCTTATTGCGTGCGGGCAAAGGATTTGCTCAAGCGCAAGGGGCGCAATGATTACCAGGAAATAGATATCACCAAGAATCCTTTCGCCATGCAGGAGATGTTGGCAAAAACCGGCGGCAGGAAGACCGTGCCGCAGATATTCATCGGTGAAACCTATATCGGTGGCTGTGACGATCTTTATGCGTTGGAAGCAGCGGGCAAACTGGATGGGTTATTAATTTAGGGGGGGCACGCGGCCCCCGATTGCACTCCCCGAACTCTCGTTACTCGCTACCCGTTACTTGTCATGTAATATCACTTCACTTTTATCTTAAAACCGTATATAATTAACTTCGCTGGAAACAGCTATGGCGATAAACGATTACTTAGAATAGGCGATTCGGACCCGGGGGCGGAACCCGGCGTCTCCACCATTCAGTTTCACTTGCGCTTCGGCGTGATTTTATCACGGCAAAGCGGTAGAGAAGCGGATGTCACGTCGCAGTTCCTTAAAGGAACAAAGGCGGACGATCTACATACGGGGACGAATTAGGCTCGACGGGCGCAATAAAGGGGTGATTTTTGCCCGGCATGATACCGCCGCAAAGGATCAAAATGATAAATGCAAACGATAATTCTGCATTTGTTGCTGCCAACGACAACACTGTCGTAGCAGTTCGCGCCGCTGCCTAATTGGGCGGGCGCGTACTCTGGTACGTGACGCGGTCCGGGGGGTACCGGGCAACAGAAACCCCTCACTGAAAGCTGTAGTTTTTCCGTGGGTACGCGGAGGAGTTCTTCATGACGACCCCGCAGGGGAAATTTCGCGGAGTGCAATCGGGGGCAACATGCCCCCCAAAAAGAGAATTAAATGCCGACGGATACGATTGATTACGCCCTCTTTGTTGATAATGCCATGCGTGGTGCAGTGAGAGATATATTGCGTCAGGTCGAGCGCACTGGGCTTCCTGGCCAGCACCATTTCTTCATATCGTACCGCACCGATTATCCAGGGGTGGAAATGTCCGACATGCTGCGCAGCAAATACCCAAAGGAAATTACTATCGTGCTGCAGCATCAATTCTGGGATTTACGCATTGAAGAGGTGAAGTTCAACGTCTCGCTCAGCTTTAGCAATATTCCGGAACGGTTGGTGGTTCCGTTTGCCGCGCTCACCGGCTTTGCCGACCCGAGCACGCGTTTCGGCCTCAAATTCCACGCTCAGGGAGAAACAGATGCGGTTAAACCGCCCGTAGCTGGCGTGGAAAATGTAGAGGGTGCGGTGGAACTACCCAAAGAAAGCGCAGAGATAATCACGTTGGATGCATTCCGTAAAAAATAGACTGCTTCCCAAACTCTACTGGCGTGTACACTCCGGTTTTCCGTGCGCTGGTTCCGGGCATTTTTCTCACGCCCGCGAGTTTTGAAAGAAGTCTATATTCCTTGCAAAATAATGTGGCCTGTCTATAAAACCATACCATGAAACAACGCATAGCCATACTTGGGGCCAGCGGCTATACCGGGGCGGAGTTGATCCGGCTTCTGTTGCCGCATCCGCACGCTGAAATCGTGACGCTGACTGCCGATAGCCAGGCGGGTAAGTCTATGCGCGAGGTATATCCGCACCTTGATTGTGCCGGGTTGCCAAATCTTATTCCACTTTCCGCAGTGGATTACCATGGGATAGACGTGGTATTCTGTTGCCTGCCGCACGGCACGACCCAGCAAGTCATTGCCGAGATTCCACGTCACGTAAAGGTCATAGATTTATCCGCCGATTTCCGGCTTGCGGATACAGATGCTTATGCCCAATGGTATGGCCATGCGCATTTTGCCCCGGAGTTACAGAAAGAGGCCGTGTACGGCCTGACGGAACTCAACCGCAACAAGATAAAAAACGCGCGGCTGGTTGCCAATCCCGGCTGCTACCCTACGTCTGCGCAATTGCCGCTGATGCCGCTGCTGAAGGAAAAGTTGATAGAGGCGGATAACATCATCATTGATGCGAAGTCCGGTATGACCGGTGCAGGCAGGGCGGCCAAACAGACCGTTTTATTTACCGAAATCAATGAAGGGGTGGATGCCTACAGTATCAGCGCACACCGCCACGCGCCGGAAATCGAACAAGGCCTGACGCTTGCATATGGTAAGCAGGTTATTGTTAATTTTACGCCGCACCATATGCCGATGAACCGCGGTATTTTGTCCACCATCTATGTATCGCTGGCAAAGGGAAAACGCCCGGAAGATCTCGTTGCATGTCTTGCAAACGCTTACCAAAATGAATATTTTGTCCGGCTCACTGCAAAAGGTGTGGCGCCTGCCACCCATATGGTGCGCGGTACGAATGTCTGTCTTATCGGGGTATTTGCCGATCGGTTGCCGGGCCGGGCTATCCTTGTTTCCGTTATGGATAATCTGGTGAAAGGCGCTTCCGGGCAGGCGGTGCAGAACATGAACCTGATGTGTGGATTTCCCGAAAAAACTGCGCTGGAGCAGACGGCCTTATTTCCCTGAAAGGAAGTGCTTATGCCGCAATTGGTGTTGGAATACAGTTCCAATGTGATAGAAAAAGAGGGAGTGCAGGATCTGCTCCGGCGATTTCATGATTTGCTGGCGGAGTTCCTGCCAACAGATATCAATAGTTGTAAAAGCCGGGCGATAGAGCACGAACATTATCTTGTCGGCACCAGCCGGTCCGCCAATTGTTTTGTGCATGTTACCCTCAGGGTACTGCCGGGGCGGACAAAGGTGGCGTTGGATGAGGTAGGTAAAAAATTGACAGAGGCAATGTCTGCGCATTTTGCCCAGTCTGCTAAGACAATGAAATTGCAGGTTACTCTCGAAATAGCGGAATTGCAGCATTATTTTAAAATAGCTATATGATAATGCCGTATAAAAACATCTTTCCTCTTATCGCACCGGATGTTTTCGTTGCAGAAGGGGCAGTAGTGATCGGCGATGTGCATATCGGCAGCGAAAGCAATGTCTGGTTCGGCTGCGTTATACGAGGTGATGTGAATACTATTCGCATCGGCGAGCGCACCAATATTCAGGACGGCACGGTTATCCACGTTACGCGCCAGACCGGGCCTACTACTATTGGCAGTGGCATCACAATTGGCCATAGCGCGCTGCTGCATGCCTGCACGCTGGAGGATAATTGCTTTATCGGCATGCACGCTACGGTTATGGACGGTGCGGTGGTGGAAAGCGGCGCATGGGTTGCGGCAAGCGCTTTGGTCACGCCGGGAAAATGCATTCTCAAAGGGCAGATATGGGCTGGAAATCCCGCACGTTACCTGCGTGATGTGACGCCGGCGGAAGCAGCCTTTATTGCCGTTTCCAGCCGCAACTATGTGGAACTGGCAAAAGAGTATAAATAATCTATTATAAGTTGCCAGTTTTTCGCCATTTTCCTGCGAGAAATGCGGGTAAATTTTTTATTAAAAAACCCGTTTCCAGTGTTTGACATCGGGGGATATTTAGAATAGAAAGACCGCTGCATGGTTCTCCGCTGCAAGCCTTGCAGGCGGTGCACCAGCAAAGTGACCATTACGCGTGAATGTATCTTTGGAAGTATCAGTAAGTGTGTGAAGTAGGAAAGTATTTAGAAGTAAAATCCTTAGGCCAGTGCGTCAGCATCGGTTATAACCGATAAATACTAAAAAATATTTCTGGAGAGCGTCAGTGGGATACGATAAGAACCTTTTAAAAAAATTTGGCTTGCAGGCGGATCCTAAGCTTAAAAAAAGTGGTGTAAAAATTTCTCCCACAATGAATAATATGGCAAATCCGACTTATCTTCGCCAGTCTTCCGCGTTAATCAATGATGCCCTGAAGAATGGATTTGATGTGTTGCAGCTGGCCAATGGTGATATCGTGACTACGGGCACTAAAATCGTTGTCACGCAGTATAACTGGAATGCAACGAAGGGCAAGCTTGTCAAGGTGAAACCGCAACTCATGCGCGAGGCTAAAGGTAAAATGCCTGCGCCGGAATCAAAAACACATAAGAAAGAAAGCGAGCCTGCTTAAAGCACGTTTGGAAAGGCTACTATAGCCTTTGCTAACTGATGTGAGGAACAGGATGTTTCCCGAGTCGCTTATAACCACAGCAGAAGATGTATTGAAGCGTTGCCGGCACAAAAATATCATGCTTGCGACCGCGGAGTCCTGTACCGGTGGATTGGTTTCGGCCCTGCTGACCGAAATTCCGGGCGCATCTTCCGTGTTTGAACGCGGATTTGTGACCTATTCTAATCAGGCGAAGGAAACGCTGCTGGGCGTTGCAAAAGAAATGATAATACAGTATGGGGCAGTAAGTGAGCAGGTGGCCGCCACCATGGCGGCAGGCGCACTGGCAAACAGCAAGGCTAATGTGAGCATCGCGATAACCGGCATTGCCGGGCCGGAGGGCGGAACGGTGGCAAAACCGGTTGGCCTGGTTTATATCGCGGTTGCGTATGCGAATGGCGAATCGTGGGTGGAAGAATTCCACTTTAAGGGCGATCGTTCGCAAATACGACTTGCTGCAGTGGAGAAAGGGTTAGAATTAGTGCAGAAAGTAATAATAGTCATTTGATTATGTAATTACCCACTCTTGCCTTCCGGGATGACAACAGGGGTGTTTTTTATGTTAAATGACGATACATCACCTCAAACACTGTAAGCGCTTTTTGCTGCGGCGCCAATACTCCTGAAAACACGATACGCGACGTAGCAAGTTTTTCGCCGAAGCGGGGTGAGTACCAGCCCTGCGTTATGGAAGAGGCAAGCGGACTGGTATGAGCAATACGCAGAATAATGGATTCGCCATTTTTTATAGTAACATATTTCCCATCCTTTTCCACCTTAAGTGAAGGGTGGATAAGGAAACCGATCTCCACATGACGCAAATGTTTTGCGGACAATGTATCTTCCACCGTAAAACCGGAGGCAGGCGTTACGCTTACGCAACGGCGGTGAATGATGCCGAAAGATTTCTTATACCCGTCATGCTCGGTTACAAGCTGATGATGGCTTTCATCTTGCGTATAAGAAACAAGGCTACAGGTTGCCTTGCGTGACCAGTTGAAGTTACCTGCCATGGCGCTGGAAGAGGTTGTTTCCATGCATAGCGTATTATGCGCCTGCGTGCTGCGAAAGTATTTTCGCCAATTGCCGCCGGAATGATACAGATACGTCCCGGCATCGACCAGTACCGGCTGTCCGTCGATATGCAGCCAGAGGGATAATGCGTCGGCATGGCCATGCGCGGCGATGGAGAGATAGCCAAGATTGCCGTGATCCATCGCCAGCAATACTTCCCTGTTTCTTATCTGTTGACGCCATACCGTATAGCCGCCGTCATGGAAATGGCGAATGCCTAAAGGAGAGGCAATGGCGGAAGGCCGAAAGCCAAACAATACATTGCGGAAACAAAGAACATATCCTGGCGGAGTCAAGTCCGCACGTGCTGTGACTGCGGCAATGCAGCCAAGCACCGAGAGAACATAGTCTTCATGATAGGTATAGTTCCCCAGCACTCTGGCGTCGTCATTATCGCCGATGCGCGGGGTGTTGCCGCCGGAGTCGGTGAACCAGCGCAGGAACTCTCCGCCCGCGGCAAGGCGTTCGGTATAGCTATCCGGTATCTCCAGGGAAGCCGTGTGTGCGATGTGCAGGCCAAGCAATAACATTTCAAGCGTAAATGCCGCGTAGGCTATGGCCTGCTCCGCGCCGGAGCCGTCCGGAAGTATCAGCCTCTCTGCTGCCTCGCAGAGCAGTTTCCATCCCTGCCGCTGCCAGCGCGCAGCAGAAGGAAACGTGGGGCAAAGCGTGCCGATGAGCAAAAGCCCAAGTCCTTCGGCGGCAAAATGATTATTGGCGGAGCTGAAACGGGAAGGGTAGCGTTCCAGCCATGCGCCATGTGCGGCAATTGTCATCCGGATTTTTGTGCGTTGGGTTTCCGTGGCATAGGCACCGGTAAAGGTGGTTATGACCAGCATACTCACGGTACGCATGGCAAGTTCGATGCCTGAAGCCCAGTTGATGCCGCGGTAAGGCGGGTTATGATCTATCCAGTTTTCCATCTCCTGCAGGCAGAATTGTACAAGTCCGGTATCTTTCCGTTTGTAAGCAAGCGCAGCGAGCGGCTGGAGATATTGCAGCCGGTTCAACTCCCAGACATATTTCACATCGCCATACGCTGCGGTATGGCGAAAGTCGATATCAAAACAATAGGTTTCTTTCGGCCAGGATTTTCCAGTAATTGGATCCAGATGCCATTGGTTTTCCGGCGTAACGTCCGGCCATGCTTGCGCCAGCAGGAAAAACTTTCCGCTTTGTGCCTGCGTACGCAATTCCTCCCATTCTGACTCCAGCGCTTGCGTGATATTCCACGCCATGAATTGTTCCCGCAGGTGAGGAATGGCAGGTAATTCTCCGTAATTAACGGCAGGCGGAGCGGGTGGAAAATAGCGATCGGTTTCGCGCCGGAATTTCTCACGGACACGGTGAAGCATTTCCTGCGGCGACATGGCGGCAAGGCGGTGGCCATACCAGCGCATTTTTTCGTAGCAGGAAGGCGTGGCAAACAACGCATCATACGCCGCCAGCAATTTGGGAATTTCATAATGCCATGCCAGCCTGGTTTCAATCCGCTCCTTCCCTGTGTTTCCCATACGTTCGCGTAGAGAAGGGGTATCTAGCAGGGCAAGGATTTTTTCTGCGAAATCCCTGGTGTCGTTTGCGCGTGCGTAAAGCGAAGCCTTGCCTGCAGAAACCCGGCCTTCGGTGACGTCGAACTGCACTATGGGCTTGCCGAGCGCCATATATTCCATGATTTTATTCATGGTGGATTTGTCGTTCATGGCGTTGACTTCATCCGGATTCACGCAAATGTCAGCAGTGGAGAGCACTTCCAGCATATGTGCATCGGAAACGCGGCCAGTGAAATTCAGGAAGCTGTCAAGACGGTTTGCCGTTGCAATGGCCTTAAGCCTTTCCAGCGCTGTCCCGCCACCTACCAGTGTGAAGTGAATATTGTCGCGCTTGTGTTCATGCACAATATGGCGCGCCGCTTCGATCAAATATTCGATGCCTTCCTGATCGCCCATTGTGCCCAGATAGCCGACGAGATAGGGTTTGCCGTATTTGAGTGCCGGTACGGGAGCGACTGCTTTCATGCGCGCTAGATCCGGCCCTGAACGCACCACGAATAATTTTTCCGGCGGCATTTTGCCGCGTGTGATGGCAAGGTCACGGTAGCTGTTATTGGTAGCGATGGAAATATCGGCAAGTTTGAATGTAAGCTGCTCACAGAGTAACAGGAGCTTGTAAAACAGGTCTTGCCTTCTGAATTTTGCTTCGTACAGTTCCGGATTAATGTCATGGTGATCGAACAGGAACCGTGTGCCGAATAGCAGCTTGAAAAATCCGCCGATGAGAAAAATCGTATCCGGCGGGTTGCAGGCGTGGATGGCATCAAAGCCATGCGAAATATAAATTTTACAGGCAAGGACGAATTCACACAGCAGCGACCAGCCATATTCCATGGCGTATCCGGCAGCGCCTTTGGCTTCAAGCGGCAGAGGATGGCGGTAAATATCTATGCCTTCCAGCACTTCATGCGATGCCGGATAATTTTTGCCTTTCGGACAGATCACGCACACGCGATAGCCATGAGCATGGAGCGCCTTCGCTTCCTGCCAGACACGCGCGTCAAAGGGAACAGGCAGGTTCTGTACTATGATAAGGATGCGTTTCATTCCACCTTTTGTCTGGCAAGCACGTAATGCAGTTTTCTCACTGCCAGGTCGCAGGCGTCTTGTCTGGAAATGGTATTGGGGCAAATCACGACGGCTTCCATGCCGGTTTCCGGATCGAGAGCGGTCACTTTTATCTGGTGGCCGATCCGCACTATTTCGATGGGATAAGACGTTTGTTTGTTCACCAGACTATTCCCTTATAGTTTGCATGGGATTGCTCAATCTCCCGGATACGGACGAAATCAATCACGGTCTGTTCCTGGCGCAGCTTACCAGCGATGGCGGCAAACTCTGGATCGTCAGTACCGATCACTATCACTTCCGAGCCGCCGAGCAGGCTGTCGATATCCTTCACGATGCAAGGCGTGATGTCGGGGACAGCGTGTTCCACATTACCATCATAGAGACGCACGTCAAATTTGAGAGCCCTCAGCCAACGGATGATTTCCAATACCGGACTTTCGCGGATATCATCGGTTCCGGCCTTGAAACTGTAGCCGAGAAACCCGATGGATTTTTTCCCTGTGGAGACAATCATATCCAGTCCCGATGCGGTTTGATAACGGTTGGAGTCAAGCAGGGCATCGAGCAGCGGCGTCATGATGCCGAGCGATTTTGCCTTGTAATTCAGCGCGCGCAGATCCTTGGGCAGGCAGGAGCCGCCGAAAGCAAAGCCGGGTTTCAGGTAGGATTTTGACAGATTGAGTTTTGTATCCTGGCAAAAGATATCCATCACTTCATGGCTGTCTATGCCTTCCGCCTTGCATAGCCTGCCAATCTCATTGGCGAATACGGTTTTGGCTGCATGCCAGGCATTATCCGCATATTTCACCATTTCGGCCTTTTCGATAGAGCAGCGTGCAATAAGACCCGGCAGCCCTTCATAGAGTGTTTGTACGATATTTCCCGAGCGCAGATCCGTCACGCCAATGACTGTCCGCGCAGGATTCCTGAAATCGGCGATAGCGCTTCCCTCGCGCAGGAATTCTGGGTTATGGCAGACGCCGAAGTCGGTCTCCGATTTTTTCCCGCTTGCACGCTCGAGCGCAGGAATTACCGTTTTGCGCATGGTTCCGGGGATAATGGTCGAACGCACCACCACGACATGGAAAGCTTCTTTCTCCGCCAGTGCCTCGCCTATTTCGCTGCACACCTCTTCAAGGTGGGTGAGGTCAATATTGCCATTCTTCCTGCTGGGCGTGCCCACGCATATGATGGATACTTCGCTTTCCCTGACGGCCTGTGCGATATCGACGGTGGCGCTGAGCAGGCCGGCCTTGACGGCTTTTGTGGTTAGGGCGTCCAGGCCTTCTTCCTTCACGGGAGCCCTGCCGGAATTGATCTGCCGCACTTTTTCTGGCAGCCGGTCAACGCCCGTCACGCGACAGCCTCTATCGGCCAAACATGCTGCCGAAACGCTGCCTACATATCCCAGTCCGAATATGCTGATTTTTGGAAAATCCATTCCGTTCTTGCACGCTCTATTTTGAGGCACAAAATATAAAGTTTATCCGTATTTCCTGCAAGAAAGGAAGCTGTGTTGCGTTGTCCTCCAATTGGGGGACAAAAATTGCCATCCACATTTTTTAAAGCAATATGCTGTGAAGAGTATTTTTTATACTCATTTGATCCTATTCATTTCTCTTCCTTGTCATCCCGGCGAGACAAGCCTGACTCGCTTTCCGGGATGACAACAGGTAGGGGGGAATATTACAAAGACTATATACTCAAGCCTTACTTTTTCCTGATTTTGCGCCGTATTACTGCCATCGGCTGTTCCACTAGAAGATAAGAGCAGACTGCCAGCATGAAAGACAGAGTAAAATAGAGTAGCATGTCAGAACTATTGCGTAGATGATCGGTTTCATGTGTTGCCTCAATAGCAATCAGTACGCCAAAATGCATGAGATAGAGCGAATAGGATAGTTTTCCGATCGTTAGGATACGCGTATCTTCGAGTATTCTTTTAAAAAGGTCAGCTTCGCCGAACAACACATTCATCATGATGATACAAACACAGGCAGACTGCACACTATAACGCAGCGTTTCACGAAAGTCCGGAGTGCGTATAGCAAAACTCACCAGCAGGATAAACCCTGCCAGGGTGAAAGCAATCGGATTGATGAATATGCGACGGGTGCTTTCATTGTAGTAATGTAGCATCAGTGCAGCAACACAGCCGTAAAGGATGCAATCAAATATCGCATCCGTGCCTTGCGTACGGATTCTGCCCGGCAACCCGCAAATAGGGACTGTATGATTTTGGCATATATGATAAAGCGCAAGACGCCAGGCAAGTGTTGCGATAAGCAGAAGGCCCATGACAGGCAATGACGCTCTCAGGTTGCTGCGGAAGGTTAACATCAGGAAGGGAAAGAGGATATAAAAATGCTCTTCCACCGACAGTGACCAGAGTATCGGCATGGGGTTATAAGGTGGATAACCAGTAAATATATGGTAATAATTGGCAAAGTAGAGCAGGCCACTTAAAATATGGATTCTCGTTATATTCGTACCAAGATAAAGCAGTGCAGGCGTAAAAACCGCAATATAACATGACAGGGCTGGTAGCAAACGCAGGATTCGCCGCAGGTAAAACCCCCCTATACGTAAGGTTCCTGAAGTCTCTATTTCCACGATCATCTGCCGCGTTAGCAGGAAACCGCTTAATACAAAAAAAAGTGATGACGCCGGACGTTCCGGGAAATATTTTTTCATAACCGTTGCCCGCATGTGACAGTACCACGCAGAGAATGGAAATGGCGCGGAACCCGTCCAGCACGGGGAGATAATCGTTCGATGCTTTGCCGGAGGAGGGCGCGGTGATTTTCATTCAGGCATCAGAGATTATATAAGGTGTAAGGCATTCAATAGCATATTAGTATGCAAAAAACATTAAAAAATATTATAGGGTTCATGTGAGAAATTGTGTGCAAACAGGGCCTTGAACCCCTGCTTGCAACGTGTAAAAATTATTCGGCGGGAGCCCTTTTGCAGCCCTTGTTTTGCTTGACTGGCATAAATCATTGTTTTATCTTTAATGCGGAATAATAAAAAGGGGGTTCAGGCCTTGAAAAAACTATCCATATCCGAGCAGATTATTGCTGAAAAAACGGTGTGCATCCTTCTGGTGCGAGGAGAAAATCCGGAAGGCGCCGCGATCTATGCATATGTGGCGGTGCGTGCAGATAAGCTGGAGTCTTTTATGGCTGCACAGAAAAGCGGTACGTTCTATCCTGAGGATTTCGGTGTGATCATTGAAGCAGGCGAAGGCGAGCCGACGGATGATGTGCGCAGGAAGATGGAAACCGAATATGGATTTAATCATCAGGTGATGGTGGATATCCCTAACGCGGAAAAGGCGCATGAAATTACTGCAAATCTGAGGCGCGCCAACGAAGGTGAGTAACGTCAGTGAGTGGCTTGACGTGTTTTTTCCGGTAAATATGCCCGGGCTATGGAGGGTAGTTAATTCACAAGAAACAGGTGTCATAAGGCAGTGGCAAGCAATAAAAAAGATAGTTCCGGAATTGACAAGAAAAACTGGTATAACGATCGCTATGAGTCCGTATCTGTTCAGCGTAATTTTGCCGCCGTTATTTCCCTGCTTGCGCTTATCCTTTCTGTTATTTCCGCATTTTCCATTTCTCAGATTGCGCCCCTGAAATCAGTGGAGCCTTTCGTTATCGAGGTCGACCAGAAAACCGGCATCACGCAGGTGGTGGATCCGATCAAGGTGAAAGAGCTTACCGCCAATGAGTCGGTCAACCAGTATTTTATCGTTCAGTACGCCCGGGCACGTGAATCGTTTCTTGGTTCGCCGGATCGGAATTATTTCAACTATAACCTGGTGCGCGTCTTGTCCACGCCCCAGATATTTTACGCCTATCAGCAGGAAATTGCCTTGAGCAACCCGAACAGCCCGGGGATGCGGCTGGGCTCCGGAGGATCGCGAGAAATACATATTGAGAGCGTGAAGTCCCTCGATAAGGCGGACAAGCGAGGCAAAGCGCAGGAGGGGGATGACTCCATACGCTATCTGGTGAAATGCCGTATTACAGAGAAAACAAAAGGTTCTCCTAACGACAAAACTATGCAGAAGTTGATATTCATAGAATTTAAATATGCGGATCTGGATCTGACTACGGAAGACCGGTTCTCGAATCCGTTGGGGTTCCAGGTGACGGCCTATCGCGTGGATGACGACAGCGTAACGCAATGAACAGGATGTGCCATTGTCCCGAAACCCTTTGCAGTCAGGCAGTATGCGGATTTCCAGGCAGGTAGCCATATTGCTGCGTGTTGTCCTGTCTGGCGGGTATGGGCCGGTATATACCCATCGTTTGTCAAGAGTTAGAACCAAAACCAAAGTAACGCGATGGGTATATTCGTTCATTGAAGCTGTTTTTTGCTCTGCGGAAAATAGCGAAAATGCTGCGCCGCATGATGCGAAGCGCTCATGTGGCTTACATGAGGAATATACTGCTTCGCACGCCAAGAACTGGAAAGTTTTTGGCGTGCGAGCAGTATATGTATTTTTTCTGTTTTTTTTGGTAGCTTTTTCGGAAGGGTTTGCAGCGGATGTCCTGGTTCCCGTTGCGACCGACAGCCGCATCAAGACGTTCGTTTACAGCGATAATGACGTCTATAATATTGTCACCCATTACGGCTATCAGTCCAACATCGAATTCGGGAACCAGGAGGAAGTGGAAACCATCTCCGTCGGGGATCGCGTGCCGTTTCAGATTGTACCGGCAGGAAGGCGCCTGTTTATCCGCGCGATGACAGCGAATGCGCGCACCAATATGACCGTAGTCACCAATAAGCATGCTTACCAGTTTGACCTGTTATC
>JABDGA010000042.1 GCA_013286285.1 Alphaproteobacteria bacterium
CGTAAAAAACGACACCAGCGAAAATAGTATGGACATCCCAAAGCCGAACCAGCGTGTGCCGATAAAGTCAAACCGGGTCTTATTGGAGAAAAAATGCAGGGGAATGAGTTTCATAAAGCAGTGAAATAAAGGCAAATCCGCTAATTGTCAATCAGGCGTCGCTTACCGCTTCCTTGGTGCCCTGTTTTGCCATGTTGCCCGATAGTGTTTCGAGCATGCGTTCTTGAATCTGGCGAATTTTGCTTTCATGGAATATTTTCATGCCGAACATGTCCTTGACGTAGAAAACGTCTACGGCGCGTTCGCCGTAGGTGCTGATATGCGCGGTGGAAATGGTGAGGCCAAGGTCATAAAGCGCCTTGGTGACACGGTAGAGGAAGCCAATGCGGTCGCGACCGCTGACTTCGACCACGGTATGGTTGGTGCTTACCTTGTTTTCGACATAGACTTTCGGCGGCACCTTAAATACTTCCATACGGCTGGGATAGGGAAGACGCGTCTTTGCGATTTCCCTGCTTAAATCGATTTCATCCTCGGCAGCCTGATTCAGGAATACGGCAAGGCGCGCCAGCTTGTCCGGCTTGTCGAAGGCTGTGCCGTCCGCATCCTGAATGTTAAATATCTGAATGGCCTTGCCGGTCTTCAGGGTGAAAATTTTGGCGCTGAGAATATTCGCCCCCGCCAGTGCAATGGCGCCCGAGGTTTTGGAGAATAATCCGGCGCTGTCCTTCATGCATAAGATAATGTCAGTTACGGCACGGAAGGAATCGCTTCTTGTATCCAATGCAAGCGGTTGCCCGGAATGCTCTGCTTCCCGCAGAATGCGTGCAATGCGCGAATGGGTAATGGCGTCAAAGCTGGAGCGGAAGGTCAAGGATTTACTCGCCGGAGCAGTTCCCGGCAAGATTGATTACCGCAATATTGAATTTGTCGGCCCTACGGTAGGGCAGGAACTGGTCAGAAGCGGCGTCATGGCGACTATATTCGCCTGCCTGGCGATCATGGCCTATGTCTGGTTCCGTTTTGAATGGCAGTTTGGGATTGGCACCCTGCTGGCGCTACTGCATGACACGATCATGGTCATCGGCTTTTATGCCTTGTCGCGCTTTGATTTCGGGCTGAATGCGGTAGCCGCTGTGCTCACCATTATTGGTTACTCAATGAACGATTCCGTGGTGATTTATGACCGTATCCGCGAGAACATGCGCCGCTACAAGAAAATGCCGTTTAACGCACTGCTGAACCAGAGCATGAATGAAACGCTGGCGCGCACCGTCCTCACCTCCTCCACCACCCTCCTTGCCGCTCTGGCGCTTGCCCTGTTCGGCGGCGAGGTGATTCGGGGCTTCAGTTGGTCGCTGGTGTTCGGCATTGTCGTCGGCACCTACTCCTCCATTTACATATCTGCACCTACGCTGATTTACCTGAAGATCCGGGAAGACCAAAAGGCTTCTTCGTTATCCGTTTAAAAATCCTATTGGATTCCTACCTGTGCGAGAATGACAAAAACTAAAAAATCTATCTATACGTCAACACTCTCGATTAAGAAAGCTCTTGTAAAAATTAGCCCGCAACAATCATCGTCCCGGCGCCGTGCTCGGTGAAGGTTTCGATCAGCATGACATGCTCAATCCGGCCATTTAATATATGGGCGGCGGCGCAACCGTTTTCCACCGCATGGATGCAGGTCTCGATTTTTGGGATCATGCCTCCCGTAATAACATTGCTTTTTATAAGCTTGCGCGCTTCCTTGGGCGTCATTTCGCTGACAATGTTCTTGTCCTTGTCCAGCACGCCGCTGACATCGGTGAGTATTATTAACTTGCAGGCTTCAATGGAGGCCGCAATCGCCCCCGCCACTGTATCGGCATTAATATTATAGGTCTCGCCCTTTTGGCCGATACCGATAGGCGCAATGACCGGAATAATATCAGATTCATAGAGCGTATCAAGAATAGTGGGATCAATCATCTCCGGCTCGCCGACGAAGCCCAGATCCAGCACCCGTTCAATATTGGAATCCGGATCCTTGACCCGGCGGGTCAGGTGTTTTGCCTGAATCAGCTTCGCATCCTTGCCGGAAAGCCCAATCGCCTTGCCGCCTGCCTCGTTGATGGCGGTCACAATCTGCTTGTTGATGGAACCGGAAAGCACCATCTCGACGATTTCCACCGTCACCGCATCGGTTACGCGCAACCCATCCACGAAGGAGCTTTGGATTTTAAGCCGTTCCAGCATCTTGCCGATTTGCGGCCCGCCGCCATGCACCACGATCGGATTGATGCCCACCTGCTTCATCAGGATGACATCACGGGCGAACTTATACAGCAAAGCTTCATCGCCCATGGCGTGGCCACCATATTTAATGACAAAGGTCTCGCCATTAAACTGGCGCATATAGGGCAATGCCTCGGAAAGGGTCTTGGCGGTCCTAATCCATGCATCCGGGGTTTCGTTGACGCTGTGTTTCATGCTATTTGGTTCACTCCATTCGTTACCGCTTTATTACTGCGGCAGGAATGGATGTCAATATATTTGAGGAAAGCTTTATGGGAGCACATAGTACCATGAGAGGATTAAAAACCGGAAACCTGCCCTACCCTCAGATAGAGCAGGTTCCGACTAGTTAGAAAGAGCTACCAAGGTAGCAGTCCCCAAAGGTTTCTTACTGTTCTGCGACGTTGAGGTTGAGGACGCAGAGCAGGATATTCCTGCGTCGAAACTCCCTCCAGCCCTCTGGTTATCCTCTGTTCACAGATAACCGAGGCACGCTTGTGCATTGTTGCTACCGCAGTTTTTATCCGCTCGACTAGCACCTCATTGTAGCATTCGAACCTAATTGTTACGAATACTGCGCTTCGAGTGCCACTTAATGTGAGGAGTTGCCTCCTCAGTTCCTCGGTATTTATATCCTCTCCCATCGCACGGGAGAGCGTATTTAATACGTTAGGATCTATATTTCCTGCCTCTCGCAAGAAAACTCCTCCTTAGCCTTAGTGTAAATACAACATTAAAAAATGCTGCTTAACCATGTCCATTACCCATCATTACTAAACTACGACTTTTCCCTCGACACGGAAATGACAGGCTTCCTCCTCTAACAATAAACATGACAACAACGCTACTTTTATACAAGCTATCCTATTGTATCTCCAGAAAAGATTTATGAAGATTATGTGACAGTTCCAGCTATTTTTTTATCCTATGCAAGAGAATGTCACCGAAGGATTACAACCTTTTATACACTCGTTGCGGTATATAATGACGGTATTTATTCAGGAATGTCCCGGCGATTTTTACCTCAGCATTCAGCAGCGTGTCCCGCAAATGCTTCACCACTGCATGTGGAGTTTTTTCAGCTTCAATCACCATCACAGCCGCATCGGACATGGCGGCGAACATCACGCCGCTGAACGAGGACTGCAGCGAGCTGACATCAATCACGATGCTGTCAAACGCCGCCCGCAGCGTTTTCCATAGGCCTGCATCCCCTATGGCGTGCCGCACCTGGCTATGCCTGCCCTCCTCTACAATAAACCGACAGACGGATAAGCTATTGGACATTTTGTATATTGCCTCAAGAAAATTACGCCCGGCGATAATCTTCTCCACCAGGCCGGTTTCAGGGATACGATCACAGTCGCGATAGGGTTTGGTGGAGAATCGCCCGGCATCTACCAGCAATACCCGCCTGCCCGGCTCTTCCGCCAGCATTCTTGCATAATCCCAGGCGACATGCGACGTTCCCTCCCCCGAACGCGCGGAGATGAAGGTGATTATCCTGCCCTGTCCCTCATACGCCACACGATTCAGCCGGTGCACGAGGCTGCGCATGTTCTCCAGTGATTTTTTTCGCGACTGCCTCTGCACCGCCAACACCGGAAGGCGCGTGACCCTCTCAACATTTTCCGCCGTATGGAAACTGCTCTCAAAGAACCGGATGCATGCCGCTACTAGAAAAACAGACATTACCGACAAAAATGCACCGGCCAACATTATTTCTCCCCGTATCGGGCTATGATCGGCGGGAACGCTGGGTTTCTGGATGATGCGCACGCTGTCGGCGCGGGCACGCTCCAGATCCTCCATGGCCTTTGCTTCCTCATACTTATGCGAATAGAGCGCATAGGAGTCCTCGGCAATCTGCGCCTCTTTCTGCTTCATCCGAAAATCGCGCTCCAATGAGTCAATATGATCCAGCCGCTCGTTATAAGCGGCGATTTTCTCCTTCAGTTCCGGGCTGGAAATCACCAGCGCCTGCTCTTCCGCAGCGTTACGCCGCTCCAGCACTTCCTCACGCTCCTCCTCAAGCGCATGGATCTGGTATTGGTGCTTAAACTCTTCCATAGCCTGTTCCGCAGCTACTGCCTGCGCCTGGCTGGCCTGCATCTCGGCCTGCGCCAACTCCGCACGCGGTTCACGATAGAGAGCCTTGCGCGCCTCCAAATACACCGCCAGCAGCGTATCCAGCGCACGGGCGGCGACAAGCGGATCACGATTCTCAAAGGTAAGGCTGATGACGGCGGAGTCCTTATCAAGCAGGACATCCAGGCGCTTATCGAACAAATTTACGGCCTGTGCCAGACGGATGCGTCTCGCCTCTTCCGGGGCAGGCTTGTCAAACAGGCCCATATCCATCAATGCTGCATTCAACGATTGATGGAAGGTGAAAGACATCCCTGATACCAGTTCAGGAAACAACGTGCTTATTCCCATGGATTGTACGACTTTCTCGTGCAGATCATCACTATTTAAAATCGCCACCTCGGACTTGAATATCTGCACCGGATTAAACGGGATGATATTGCTGTTGCCACTTTGGATATCGCTGACTTCAGGATGATAAACATATTCGGCGCCGAGCCTCACGATAAGGGTGCTTTCTGCCTTGTAGCGCGGCGTGACAAGGCAGGCAGCAAGAATGGCAAGTGCAAAAGGAATCGCAAAAGCCAGAAACAGGGAGCGGCGGTATTTATAAAACAGTATCAGCAGTTCGCGTCTTGAGAGCCCGGATTCCGCCTCCTGCTGGTTCATCTGCTGGTCGCCGCGCCGTTATAATAGTTCGTATAGCTGTAGGTCGCCCCCATGCCAAACGGCAATGCCTGCCGGATATTACGTTCTACCCACCGATCCACCTCCACCGCACTCAGCGGCGGCACCATGATCACATCCCCGGCCTGCACGATAATGTCCTGTCCCGTATCCTCGCCGCTGACGATCTTATCGGAATCAATATGGTACACCTTTTCTTTATTATTCTTGTCACGCCGGAGGAGCACAATTTTCTGCGTGCTGCCCTGCGGCGTAACCCATCCGGCCTGGCTTAATACCCGCATCAAGCTGGTCCGGCCATTAAGCTGCACCGCTCCGGGTTTGAGCACCTCGCCGCCAATATAGACCTGCTGACTGCCAAAGCTATTCACCGATACGACCAGATCCGGCTGCCTGACATGGCCGACGAGCTCCTTCTTCAGAATCTGCCTCAACTCTTCCGTGGTTTTTCCTTCGGCCTTTACATCATGGATGAACATCACCGAAATTTTTCCGTCCGGCCTTACCTGCACAATCTCATTCATTTCCGGGACAAAGAAAAATTTGAGCTCCAGCCTGTCTCCCACCCCTATCACATAAGGCGCGTTATCGGCAGCGGTCGGTTTCAATTCGGAAAAGGAAGAAGGTTCAGGAGCAAACTTACAGGCGGATAGAGCAGCAAATAAAGATATCAAAAAACAGATATATAACTTCATCGTATAGCCGGACGCTCTGTTAATATGTCACAAATGTCTCTTTATGAAACATAAGC
Organism: Alphaproteobacteria bacterium; assembly: GCA_013286285.1. GTDB lineage: Bacteria > Pseudomonadota > Alphaproteobacteria > Rickettsiales > JABCZZ01 > JABCZZ01. The sequence continues at coordinate 5,804 of JABDGA010000042.1, forward strand.
GCCTTATTTCCATACGCAACCGATTCTATCGGGCATATGCCCTTATTTGAGTGATTGTTGTTTTTACACAACGCCAGTCACTAAATTATGTCAAAATAGTAACTTACCCAAGAGCAGCCTGCCGAGCTTTGTGAACTTGCCCCCCACCTATATTTGAACTATCCTCTTCCTCGCGATGCTGGTCGTGATGCAAGCCTAAGAGACAGTGGGCCATCTATTTCAATAGCAATAGGCTGTTGGTTATCATCCCACAATATCTCAGCGTGGAGTTCTTCACCTTGCAAACGCTCACCTCGCAATCTTTCAACAAAGCTTCCAACCTGTGTCTCGTCAAGCCCATCTACTTTCAACAGGTAGGCCACATCTGGTCCAGCCTCGCGTAAACGGGCAACTATTTCTTCCTCTCTGGCTTCAAGTGCCTGAGGTTGTATCGGAGTGGCGGGATTATTTACACCTAATTGCTCTATTATTATAGACCCTACCGCAGTTGTTTCCCGAGGAAGATTAGTAATCTGTTCCCGAATGCGCTCATCGAGAATATTAGGAGCTGTTCTTGCCTCTGCCTCATCTAATCCAGCCGCGTATCCTTCTCTAATGCCCCTCATCCAATCTGGGGTGTTAAGAACACGAGCAACAATTGCTCTTTCCTGTTCCCGTTCCTGTTCTATTGTATCCGGTATCTCTACTCCAGTGAGTCTTCTGAGTGTATCAAGCGTCTCTACCCCTATTAACAACCGTTCTCCTCTATCATCACTTCTTTCCCGTTCGGCCATTTGCCTGCCAACCTCTTCTAATGTATTCGTTTGTCGTTCTATTATTGCTCTTAACGCAGATGCAGAACAATGTATCGTGACATGACCCACGTTATCTGTGCTAACTTCAAGACCTCTGCTGCGCAGTGTAGATAGGATTGTTCTATCAGCAGGAGACATATCACCGATTGTAACGGATGAAACCAGTTGAGTATGTGCCGCATTTTCTACAAATAGCGCTTCACCCAAGCGCACTTCCCGATCATTCCTCTCTGCCCTCTCTTTAGTTCTTGCCGCTTTTCTTTGTTCATTAGTTCGTCGGCCCCATCCCTGTTCTGTTTCTATCACTCTAGCGTTAAAAGCCAATTCAGCCCTTGTATCATCTTCACTAAACCTGGCATCCAGATCATGATAATGCACGCCATGCGCTATTTTCTCTCTTAGGCTAGCTACAATATCAACGGCCTCACCATTTCTATCTATAGCTGTATTCGTTATTCCTTCCCCTCTTCTTCTCACTAATTCATCCCATAACTCTCGCGCTTCTAATATCTCTCTGTTCAGTGTTTTCTCAGCTATAAATAATTGTGCCCCCCCCTGTAAGGTGATTTGACACAACCTGTGATTGGGCAGTTTCTTCTTGCCTAACTTGCTCTAATGCCTGCTCAATTAATGCTCCTAACTTTTCTCTAGTATCTTTATAGTACCCACTCATATATCTGATTTCGTACTCGCCAGAAGCTTCATTTTGGTTGAAAGACGCGGCGGACATCAATAGAGGTGTTCTAAGGATATGACCGTTATCACCTTCCGGTATGTTGAACTCTGTCCCTTTAGCAAGTTGCTTCAATCTGCTAAATACATCCGGTGACATGGTCGCATGAGGAGGATCAGAAAGAGCTTCAAGGTTAAACCCAAGACTATAGTCATAATTTGCATAGCTAACAACCGCCGGATGTAGCTCATCATATGCTTTCCTCTTTTCCGGATCGCTAAGCGTCTCATTAGCTTCATTAATGGCTTTAAATATCGCCTCAGCTTGAGCATCGCCTGGATTGGCGTCCGGATGATGTTGCCGTGCAAGCCGCCGGAAAGTTTTTTTTATTTCATCTTGCTGGGCATCGGGTTCTAAGGATCGGAATTCCTCATTGTCTAGCCCCAGAACTTGATAATAAGTTTCGGACTGTTAACTTTTAGGGCTTGACGTATAGACTATCTCCTGATATATTAAAAGCATAAAGATTAAAAAGGCTTTTATATGAATATCATGCAGGTTTTCAAAAAGTTCCCGACACAAGAATCTTGTGTCGCTCATATTGAAAAAGCTCGCTGGCAGGGAGAACCTGCTTGCGTTTATTGCGGCAGCGATAAAGTTTCCAAGCATACGGAAACTAACCGTCAATCGCGCTGGCAGTGTTCGCAATGCCAGAAATCTTTTAGCGTTACCGTAGGCACGATTTTCCACCATACCCATTTGCCCCTGCAAATATGGTTTCTGGCTATCAGCCTTATCCTGAATGCCAAGAAGGGCTTGTCCAGCCGCCAGCTTGCGCGTGACCTCGAACTGCCGGTTAAAACGGCATGGGCGCTTGCTCACCGTATTCGTAACGCTATGAAGGATGATGGCGCGTTGCTCTGTGGCATTGTGGAAATGGATGAAACCTATGTAGGCGGAAAGCCGCGCAAGGGCAATGACCGTGACGATGACATTGACGGCGGCAATAAATCCACTCGCGGGCGCGGCACGAAGAAAACTCCGGTAGTCGGCATGGTAGAACGCAACGGAAGCGTCAAGGCGCAATCGGTTTCCAAGCATGAATTGAAGGGAAAGGATTTGCAGGAACTGGTACGCAAGGGCATTGATATGGCAAGTTCCATATTGCTTACCGACGAATACACCGGCTACAACGGCATGAAGAAACTCATGCAACACCTCACCATCAATCACCAGAAAGCCTATGTTGACGGCTGGGTTCATACCAACACTATCGAATCTTTCTGGGCTATCGTAAAGCGCGGCATTGTCGGCCAGTTCCACAAGGTTTCCGCGAAATATCTGGACAAGTATCTTGATGAGTTCTGCTACAGATATAATGGTCGCAACACGGATAGCAGCACGATGTTCGATATGACGGTTAGCAGGATGTTGGGAGTATGAGATTATCCCATATAGCAAGATTGCTACTGATTGTGTTTCTATTCGTGAATGCTGCCTATTCTCAATCACAACAATCTCCAAATATCCACAATGCCACCGAATATCAAAAGATAACCGAAAAAAGCATACGAAATAAAAGTCAGAAACAAATATCCATTGAACATAAAGCGGAGAGTGAAATACATGCCGATTGCTGCAACTGCGAACCAGAGAAAACCTGGTGGGAAAGACTTCTTACCGATCCTGTTGCTGGCTTTACTGCATTGCTCTTTATTGTCACTGGCGGATTGGTTTATATTGGCCTGCGCCAAGAACAAACTACTAGAGCTATCCAAAGAGCTTTTGTTTTCGTTAAAGAGCCCCAGTTTTTCATCAATATGAAACCTAACGGTTTCATGCACTCTATGGATTTTTGGGTTATCTTGGAAAATTCCGGTACTACGCCAAGCCAGAAAACAATTACTCAAGTTGGTATAACCCATGTTCAAAATATTGATGATTTTGTTTTTGGAGTTGATCCAACTGGTAGAACTCCCCCAAATCCTCAACCAAGTGTTTTGGGGCCAAAGGCGGTAATTAGGGCCGGAGATGGTGCTGGCGCTTGTCAAATAGGTGCTGAGATTATCAATGCCGTTTGTGATAAGAAACGGCATATGTTTCTCTGGGGAAAAATTGATTATGAGGATATTTTTGGCAAGCGTCATTGCGCTGAATTTTGTTTCAAGATTGATATAAGGGGAAATTTGAATATTGTTCATGGCGAATGCTTGGTTAGCTTCAATGTGCATGGTGAATATAACCGTCATTATGAAAAGAGCGCAGGCCTGTCTGGATTTATATAGCCAGTTTTTAAAATAAAAATAAGCCCTAAAAGTGAACAGTCCGATAAGTTTTGTTTTTTAAAGCTTCAATAACCACTTTATTCTCATAAATATAGATTCAACATCAATATGATATCATATGCAGTAATCAAATTATGTTAATTTTTTGTTACAAAACATAATATTAAAGAGAATCAGCAAGATATCTTAAAGAGCTTCCTAAGCTTAATAAAATGCGACAGGTGCTTCTTAAAAGTATGAACAACTTGTGACGGCGCGCCGCCCCCTCATCACTAAATGGCCATACCGGCGGTTTTCAGGGCTTCCTGCGGATTTATGCTGCCGTCATAGAGGGCGCGACCGACGATAACGCCTTCAATACCGGAGCATTGATGCTTTTTCGCTTCGGTGATATCCGCCAGCTTCGATATGCCGCCGGAAAGAATCACCGGAGTCGAAAGCCGCTCGGCAAGCTTCACGGTTTCCTCAATGTTGGGCCCTTCCATCGCGCCGTCACGGTTGATGTCGGTGTAGATGATGCAGCTAACGCCCGCATCCTCAAATTTCAGCGCCAGATCGCACGCGGAAATCTGGGACATTTTCGACCAGCCATCGGTGGCGACCAACCCGCCCTTGGCGTCGATGCCCACCGCTATCTGATCCGGAAACGCGCGGCAGGCATTTAAAACCAGCGACGGGTTTTTTACCGCAGCCGTCCCCAGTATCACGCGGTTTATGCCGACTGAAAGCCAGGTCTCTATCGTTTCCATATCCCGGATGCCGCCCCCCAGCTGGGTTAGCATATTGACATTGGAAATGATGGCGCTCACCGCCTTCGCATTCACCGGCTTACCCTCAAACGCGCCGTTTAAGTCCACCAGATGCAGCCAGTGAAACCCGGCTTCCTCAAAACGTTTTGCTTGCTCGTACGGCTTATCGGAGAATACCGTCACCTGTTCCATTTCACCGCGTACAAGACGCACGCATTTTCCGTCTTTCAAATCAATCGCAGGGTAGAGAATCATGTTATCTTCATAATCGGTTTAATGTTTTTATAAAAATAATGGCCAGCAATCATGACATCGTTCACCATCTCGTAATAAGGCATGATCCCCCAGCGTGTATAGCCGGATTCATGGTACAATTTCAGCGCCGCCTCCTGCGTCTCGCGCACATTGAGCGTCAGCACGGAAAACCCCTGCGTCCTGGCTTCGGCCTCGGCTGCCTGCAGCAAGGCTTTCGCAAGCCCATGCCCACGCGCCCAGGGGGCCACGAAATGGTAGCCGATGGTTGCATTGAAAGAGGTAGTCTGTTTGGAAGGGCCAGGCTTTAAGAGCTGTATGGAAGCCGCCAGCGTGCCGTCGAGCCTGCCGCCGAACAGCATCCGCTCCGGTACTACCAACACGCCACGCCAGAAGGTTTCCAGCACATCGCGCGCAGGCGGCGATACCCAGTTAAACCCGATGCCGTCACGGATGGCATCGTCCGTCGCCTGACATAGATCTTCCAGGTCAGCGGAGTTCAACTCGTATATCGGGTCTACCTTGATATTGGCCATAGAAGAAGGCTCTGAGGTGATAGGGGACTTAGGGCTAGGAAAATTCATTGCGTATCACTTATTAATGAAGCCTGCATTGAACGCATCATAACTCCAATCTCATGTAAATAATCCAGACGGTAATTTTTCCGTTTCCTGTTTAATATAGTTGCGCATCATAGCAAGCGTTATTTGTGTTTTAAGTTCGAGGAGTGGATCCTGCACGTTTCAAAAA
>JABDGA010000043.1 GCA_013286285.1 Alphaproteobacteria bacterium
GAACGCCCTGCCTTCATCTATGAACGCAGCCTTGCTGCTTGCGGACGGAACGGTATTTTTAGGGCGAGGAATTGGCAAGGAAGCCAGCGTTTTCGGGGAGATTTGCTTTAATACGGCGATGACCGGTTATCAGGAGGTCATGACCGATCCCTCTTACGCCGGGCAAATCATCACCTTTACGTTTCCCCATATCGGCAATGTCGGGTGTAATAATGAAGATGTTGAGTCAGGCACTGCGAATCGCGAGTCGCGTCTTGGAGCAGTGGGACTGGTCATCCGCGAATCTATCACAAGCCCGTCAAATTTTCGTGCTAAACAGCATTTCAATCGTTGGTTGGCAGAGTATAATATTACTGGCATTTGTGGGGTAGATACGCGGGTGCTGACACGGCATATACGGAAACATGGGGCGCAGAATGCGGCAATAGTAAGTGGCGAGTTGCCGGTTGCCAGTAGCCAGTTGCAGGAAGTCATGGAAATGCTTCGCAAGTATCCGTCTTTAAATGGTATGGAGCTTGCCAAGCAAGTGACCACGGATAAGCCATATGAATGGCATAAGCCGCGCTGGCAACTAACAACTGGCAACCAGCAACCGGCAACTTCTTTCCACGTCGTTGCCATTGATTACGGCGAGAAACTCAACATTCTGCGCTGCCTTGCAAGTTTCGGCTGCAAAGTGACGGTTGTGCCTGCGGATACCTCGGCGGAGAAGGTGCTTGCCCTCAAGCCGGATGGCATATTTCTTTCCAATGGCCCCGGTGATCCGGCTGCTACCGGCGTCTATGCCGTGCCGGTCATCCGCAAGCTGATTGATTCTGGCCTGCCGGTATTTGGGATTTGCCTTGGCCATCAGCTGCTTGGGCTGGCGCTGGGCGGTACAACCCAAAAAATGCACCAGGGACACCGCGGTGCCAACCATCCGGTGAAAAACCTGGAGAATGGCAGGGTGGAAATCACTAGTCAGAACCATGGTTTTGTCGTGCGTGAGGATAGCCTGCCGGCAAATGTCGTGATTACCCATCGCTCGCTGTTTGACGGCTCCGTGGAGGGCTTCCGGCTGAAAGACAAACCGGTATTTTGTGTGCAATACCATCCTGAAAGCTCGCCGGGACCACATGATAGCCTGTATTTATTTGAGCAGTTTGTGGGGATGATGCGTGGTTAGTTCAGATAAAAACCTATCGTGGAAAGATCTGCTTATCGAAGTTTTGAACGAATTGGGCGGAGAGGCGCATTTAGAAGCGATATATCGCCAGATAGAGAATAATCCCAAGGGTAAAGTACTCTCCAAGAGGTATAAATCCACCATACGTGCTATTATGGAAAGGCATTCTTCGGATTCCCAAAATTTTGAAGGAGAAGATATTTTTTACAATAAGAATAAAGGCAAAGGCATATGGGGAGTAAGGGATAGATCCGGTGTGCGGCATACGATGCAACAGATGGATATGGAAACATATTCGGAATTTGATCCCTCGCATGCAGAGGGCAAAAAATATGTTTCCACTGCGCTTGTAGTTCGGGAAGGACAGGCCGGTTTTAGGAAGAAAATGCTTCACCGTTTTTCTTCTCAGTGCTGTATCACGCAATGTGCAGTAAAAGATGTTCTGCAGGCTTCCCATATCGCTCCTTATAAGGGCAAATTATCCAATAATCCCACTAACGGATTACTATTGCGTGCGGATATGCATAATAAAATATCTCACAAAACAACCGATAAAAATACTATTTCGCTCAGCCCTACCCGCTTCATAAACCGGGAGCTTTCATGGCTTGCGTTTAACGAACGGGTGCTGGAGCAGGCCGCAAGCAAGCAGAATCCGCTGTTAGAACGGGTGAATTTTCTTTCGATTTCCTCTACGAACCTGGATGAATTCACCATGGTGCGGGTAGCGGGGCTGATGGATCATATCCGCGCCGATTCCGATCTGATAAGCGACGACGGCCTGACACCCGCCGCACAACTGGCGAGCATCAACGAACGCCTGCACTCCATAACAAATCTTCAGCAGAAAATCTGGGACAGCCTCCATGCAGAGTTGCTGGTGGACGGCATCCATATCATTGAGCAAAGTGACGTGACGCCTGCAGAAGTCAAATGGTTAAAGCAATATTTTCTGGAAAATATTTTTCCGGTGCTCACTCCCATCGCCATCGATCCGGCGCATCCCTTCCCTTTCCTGCCGAACCTCGGGATCGCGCAACTTTTCCTGCTGGCAGGAGGCAAAAAGAAAAAAGAACAGATTGCCATCATTCCTTTTCCGCAGAAACTGCCGCGTTTCACGACATTGCCCGCCTCCGGCAAAAAGAAATCCGGAACACGCCTGATCCGCCTCGAAGATATTATCGAGCTGAACCGGAACATATTGTTTCCCCACACGGAGCAAGTTGCCTCCACCCTGGTGCGAATCATACGCGATTCGGATCTAGACATCGAAGATGAGGCCGATGATCTCATACGCTATTTCGAAAGGGCAGTAAAACGCCGCAAGCGCGGACGGATTATCCGTATCAAAATCGCCTCCGAAACGCCGGTGAACCTGACGCAGTTCATCCTGTCGCAGTTTCAGGTAGAATCGGCGGATACGGTTTCCACGCAGGGCATGATTGGACTCGGCAGCCTGTCCGAAATATATGAATTGAACCGCCCGGACCTCAAATTTCCGCAATTCACCGTGCGCTTTCCGGAACGTATCAGCGATTTCGGCGGTGATTATTTTGCCGCCATTGAAGCTAAGGATATGGTGGTGCATCACCCATTTGAAACGTTTGATGTCGTCGTCCAGTTCCTGCGGCAGGCGGCACGTGACAAGGACGTGATTTCGATCAAACAGACGCTCTATCGCACCAGCCAGGATTCCCCGATCGTACAGGCCCTTATTGAAGCTGCGGAAGCAGGGAAATCGGTCACGGCGGTGGTCGAGCTCAAGGCCCGGTTTGATGAAGAGGCCAATCTCAAATGGGCACGTGATCTGGAACGCGCCGGGGCACAGGTGGTTTACGGCTTTGTCCATTTAAAAACCCACTGCAAGATATCGCTGGTGACACGCCGGGTAGAAGGCAAGCTGCGTTCCTACGTGCATTTCGGCACGGGCAATTACCATCCCACCACTGCAAAGCTCTATACGGACCTGTCGTTTTTTACCTGCGATATCCCCGTTTGCCACGATGTCGCCCAGCTGTTTAACTTTCTTACCGGCTATGCTCCGCCGCAATCGTTGAAGAAACTGATCATCGCCCCCAAAGACATGCGCGCCGATCTTCTCAAGCTGATTGACAAGGAAATCGCTTTTGCCAAAGCCGGAAAACCTGCCGCCATCTGGGCTAAAATGAATGCGCTGGTGGATCCCGCCATCATTGACGCGCTCTATAACGCATCGCAGCATAACGTAAAAATAGAGATGATCGTGCGCGGCATCTGCTGCCTGCGCCCCGGCGTGAAGGGGCTTTCGGAAAATATCCAGGTAAGAAGCATGATTGGTCGTTTTCTGGAACATGCACGGATTTTCTGCTTTGCACATGGCCATCCTCTTCCCTCACCAGACGCGAAAGTGTATATCTCTTCCGCCGACTGGATGCCGCGCAATTTCGACTGGCGTGTCGAGGCTCTGATGCCGATTGAGAATCCCACCGTCCACAGCCAGATCATGGGCCAGATACTGGTCGCCAACATCAAGGATGAGAAAAACTCCTGGCTGCTCCAGGAAGACGGGAGCTACAACCGCATCGCCAGCACCGAAAAAAGTTTCTCCGCCCACGAGTATTTCATGCATAACCCCTCCCTTTCCGGACGCGGCAAAGCCTTAACCAAGGCAAAAACGGCCATAAAAGACCTGTACCGCCTGCGCGAAAAGTAAATTCCAGCATTGCATTACAAGTCCTAATCGTATATATAGGTAAACAAATTTTAACTATTGGTAAAATATGGCAGAAATACCGAGCGCACCTGATTATGAGCCGATAGTGGATGGATTTTCGTCGCTGAGCGTACTCTGCGTCGGTGACATCATGCTGGATAAATTCGTTTACGGGCAGGTGGATCGCATTTCCCCAGAGGCACCAGTACCAGTTTTTTCCATCAAGGAAGAGCGGATGATGCCAGGTGGGGCGGGCAATGTCACACGTAATCTGGTTTCCCTTGGCAGTCATGCCGTGCTGGTCTCCGTCATCGGCAACGATCCGGTCGGACGTGAAATAGCCGCGATGATCGGCAAGGAGCCACGGATACTACCCTGCCTGCTCACGGAAACCGGACGCATCACCACCACAAAAACCCGCTACGTCGCTGGGACGCATCAGGTACTGCGCGTGGACAAGGAAGTGCAGCACCCCATCAGTGAAGAAACCACGCGCATGCTGCTTGAGATCGTCCTTTCTGAATTGGACAATATAGACGTGGTGATTTTGTCGGATTACGGCAAAGGCCTACTTACCCGGACGGTTATCCATGAGATTATTATGGCAGCGGCGAAAAAGAAGAAGCCGGTAATCGTGGATCCTAAGTCCCGCGACTTCAGCCTATATTACGGCGCGACGCTAGTAAGCCCCAATCTACACGAACTTGCCAACGCCGCTGCCCGCGAACTCCGTACGGAAGCGGAGATTATCGAAGCGGCGCGGAGTCTGATGCAGGCATTCAACATCGCTAATATCCTGGTGACGCGCAGCAAAGACGGCATGACGCTTATCACCAAGCCAGGCGAGGTCACGCACATCAAGGCACGCGTGCACGAAGTATTTGACGTATCCGGTGCAGGCGATACGGCGGTTGCAACACTGGCGCTGGGCATTGCATCCGGCTTATCTTGTGCCGATGCGGCCAAACTTGCCAATATGGCGGCTGGCGTGGTGGTGGGCAGGATCGGAACGGCTGCCATCGCGGCACAGGATTTGAAAACTGAGCTTTTTGTTCACGAGCGCACCAGCGGCACCTATAAAATATTGACGCTGCCGGATGCTCGAATACAGGTGGACAAGTGGAAGCGCGAAGGAAAAGTGGTTGGTTTCACCAATGGCTGTTTTGACCTCATCCATTCCGGGCACCTCAAAGTCCTCAACCGCACCAAATTGCATTGTGACAAGATGATTGTCGCCGTTAACAGCGACGCCTCGGTAAAGCGGCTTAAAGGTGAAAGCCGCCCGATCAATAGCGAAATCGAGCGCGCGCTACTGCTGGCCTCGCTTTCGGTCGTGGATATGGTCATTATCTTCACCGAAGATACACCGCTGGCGCTACTGGAAGCATTGCGCCCCGATGTGCTGGCCAAGGGTGCAGACTACCAGAAATCCCAGGTAGTGGGACACGAGTTGGTCGAAAGCTACGGCGGGAAGGTGGTACTGGTGCCGCTGAAGGAAGGGTATAGCACCACCAATATGATTAAGAAGATGGCATAATAACCTGAGAAATCCTGGTTTCTTATACGATATTTATTTTTTCACTGCGCTGCGATGCGGCAATTTGATACCCTCCCCTCTACAGTTTTATTACTCGAATAAAACTTTAACCAAAAGGGGCTATTTATGAAAAAATCCAACTTCTTCGTGACGCTTGCAGCATTAGGAATCATGACGACTTCCCTGCTCGCCTGCACCGTATTTGAAGGCCATGAAAGCGGTGGACAATATGTGGATGACACGACCATTACTTCCAAAGTGAAAGCACAATTCGTAGACGATCCTTCGCTTCGCTCCACGTCTCCTCAAATTCATGTGGAAACCATGCAAGGTGTCGTACAGTTAAGCGGTTTCGTGAGTTCGGAGAATAGTAAAGAAAGAGCAACCGAAATCGCGAGCCATGTGCGCGGCGTCACCGGTGTGAAGAACGATATTATAGTGAAGGGGAATTAAATTTTATTCTTTCCCAAGCTCCAACGCGGAAGGCTTTTTAACTCGACGCGTTGGAGCATATTCAGTTCTTATGCAAAACTGCTCCAAATAAAAATGGAATTTATTTTTCTTCAAAAAATGCTTGCACTTTAGGGGGAGGAGCATCGCCCCAACCAGAATGCACAATTTTGCCAAACTCCTTGAGATTCTTTGACCCCGAAAAAGCTGCCTTATACAGCAAATGTAATTTGATACGGCTGATGAGCATATAATACCAAGCTGCACGTTCACCCACCATCGCCCGTACCAAAATAACCGATGAACCGACTCTGGTTAAAGACCGCCATTTAAATTCCAGATTGACCATTTCCTTTTTCCTGTTCTTGCTCCGGCTTTCGTAGCTCTACAATTTCTGCTACTTCCGATGGCGGCGATTTTTCTTGCTGCAGGGCGATAATGGCCTCTATTTGCTTTTCATTCAATGTAACATTCACCTTGCTCCCTTGCTTATTGTAAGCGCGCCCACACTCTTCGATATGTTCCCGCACGTATTGCCGGACGGTACTTGCCTCAACAGCTACCGTATCACCATCCTGTCCCACCGGAATCTCTATGATATCCGGATCTTCACGATGTTTTTCCCGCCATTGCCTCCGGATGCTTTCCACGGCATCTTCTTCATGCTGATAGGTGAACATTCCACCGGCTCTTTCAGCAAAACACCGGTTAGCTAACGCCAGAAAGGAAAGAGGTTGCATTTCTTTCGGAATATCCTGAATCTCTTCTGCCGCTTTAGGTAATATAACAGCCATATCCGCAGGATTGGCAATAGATTGGTCCACACTCATGATGGCAAAAAGAGTGTCCAGCATAGGAGGCTCCAGAGGAATCTGGTGGCTAAAGGCGTATTCTTTTACATATTCCCGATTCAGATACTCCCGGACTGCCGGATCCGACAATGCCGCCTGGATTTTTGAATTTTCTCCCAGCGCCTTGATCATCAACTCCCTCGCTTGCGGAAATGCAATAGGCTGATCGATAGAGAAAAATTGGTAATCCAGAGTCTCATTCGCCTGTTTTCTCCACTTCGCATAGGCATCCGCGCCATAAGATTCCACGTATTCTGTATTGTTATCTTGAATCTCGCCTATATGCTTGATGTACCAGTTCAGCATCCGACCGACATTCACTTCATACCCAAGGGCAAGCAACGGTTTCTTCTGCTTAGCATCCAGATGCGCGGATATAGCAGTGTAGGCGCTGGCGAGCACCGGCACTATTTTCCCTACTTTCTTTTTGATCTGCTCGGAAGTAAGCAGCTCATTTTCACTGATCACATTATTTTCCTCACCTACTTCGCGCAGAATGGCATCCAGCGGGGTCAGTTCCATGGTAGCCGCATGCGCACCAATCATACGGTGGTGAAAATCAAGCTGCTTCATGACCGCGTTGATATTATACTCATGGCTGCCGGAAGCAATCTTTCCCAAATCTTCACGAAGTTTATCCTGGGCCTCCTGCAGTAACTCCGCCGTTTCGGCAATCCTATTGATTTGCTCAGCAGGAAGATTTTCTCTCATTGCCCTGACACATTTATCAAGCTCGACAATCTGTGTACGCGCCATCGCCAAATCGACGTTATCACCGTAAAGATTCTTAGTAATTTGCTCTATAAGATCCTGTGCATTCTGGCCATTCTCCGCCAACATCTTGAAGTGCCTTCCGGCCAGATTGTTTTGATTTTTTATGGTATTATAGTAGGTTTCTATTTGGCTGATATCTTTTTCTATATCCGCTATATTTCCGCTTTCCGCCCCAAATTTTACTTTCATCTGCGCTACAATTTCACGCGCATCTTTTGTATGCTGCTTGATAGCGGCGATATGTATATTGTAATCTATTTCCGCACTCCCTCCGAATGTGCCTATCGTGCCGGGCTTCCAAAGAGGCGAAGCAAACAACGCCTGCATACTGGAAAGGCTGGCCAGATGCTTGCCGAAATTTTTATCTTTAACGCCGCGTACATGCAGGGCGCACATATGATCGGCAACAATGCCATGCCCATTCAAATCTATCTCCAGATCCGCATAGGGCACGATATTTGCTCCATGCTCCCTGAGCTTATCCAGGTTTAACTTGGTATTTACCGGTATTTTTTCATACCGGATAACCCAACGAACTTGATCTGCGGATCTGCCTATTTTTACCAAATCCATCTGTTCAAGGCCCATGTCGCCATAGGCCGCTTTTACACTGACGAAGAATTCCAGTACTGTTTTTAAAGAATGAATTCCAAAAGCGTCTGGATCCTGTTTTATAACCTCCATCAGCTTATCTTCGGTAACATTAGGTACTATTTCGTACACCTCATAATCTTCATCTAACATCATACGCTTGCTTCCCTTCAATACCCCTGCTATCTCAAGACACACTACGCCCAGGCATAAAAATGCACTGTATCAAACAATTATTAATATTTTACTACGATTTTTGCGTATAGGATGTGGGAGCGTTTCGGCAAAAAACAACAAACATCCCCTGAAGGAATGGCAAATCTTGGTCGGAGTGAGAGGATTCGAACCTCCGGCCCCTACGTCCCGAACGTAGTGCTCTACCAGGCTGAGCTACACTCCGATGCCTATTCTGTTCCACGTCAAAAATGGCTTCTTGACGTGTATTTTCCGCTTGCTGCACGGGCAGGCCACCTCAATAAGCCCTTTGCACGCAAAAATCAACCGTTTCCAGAAGCGCGGATTTTTCAGGGGTGGCAGGGAATCCGGAAATGAGCCTGCGTGCGGTTTCGCAGTATTCTTCCGCCAGCGCAATGGAATGTTTTATCGCATCGTATTTATGGATAATACCCAGCGCCTGCTCCATGTCCCCTTCCCCGTACTGCTGGTCTTCCAGCGTACGCTTCCAGAACTTTTTCTCCGCCTGCGTCCCCTCGCTATACGCCAGGATTACCGGAAGCGTTACCTTGCCGTCACGGAAGTCATCCCCGACGGACTTGCCGAGCGTCTGCTGCTCTGCAGCATAATCCAGCGTATCGTCCATGATCTGGAACGCTATTCCCAGGGCAACCCCGGTTTGCCGTAATAGTTCCCGTTTTTCCTGCTTATCCGCAACCACTGCCCCTAGCTCACAGGCAGCGGCGAACAGGGTGGCGGTTTTGGCAGTAATCACATCCAGATATTGCTGCCGGGTCGTCTCCAGGTTATTCGCAGTCGTAAGCTGCATGACCTCTCCCTGCGCAATGACGGCGGACGCATCGGAGAGAATGCCAAGCGCGGTGAGCGATCCGTCCTTCACCATAATCTGGAACGCGCGGCTTAATAGAAAATCGCCGACGAGGACGCTTGCCTTATTGCCCCAGATTTCATTGGCGGTGGTATTGCCGCGCCGGAGCGCGCTTTCATCCACGACATCGTCATGCAGCAGGGTCGCCGTATGGATAAGCTCTATGCAGGCCGCAAGTTCAATATGGCGTGCGCCGCCCCTATATTGGCACAGCTTTGCCGAAATCAGCGTCAGCGCCGGACGCAGGCGCTTGCCGCCACCCGCAATAATATGGTGCGCAAGCTGCGGAATGAGGGGAACGCCGGTATCAAGGTTCTCCATGATGACTTTATTGACACAGGCCAAATCTTCCCGCACCAGGGCGTGCAGGCTGTTCAATGAAGGTTCCGGGGTCGAATACTGTAAATTTTCCATTACTAAAGATGGCTTTTAGCGACTTGGCGACTGCCTGTCCAGAAACTTAGCTAAATTTCTTCAGAATATGCGTTTCCGCCAGTTTTTGTCCCTCCGGATCGCCGACATTCAGCAATTCGCCGTCATACACTATGCCCTTTATCCTTGGCGGCATGGCCTGCATCGCCTTATTATAGAGGATATTGAGCGAGAATACGCCAGAGGGGCAATCTGCAAACAAACGTGGATGCAGAAGCTGAATGCCGGTATAAATATAGGGAGCGGTTTCATCAGGCGCACGTCGCCGTATATTGCCCTGAGTATCCAGGAAAAAATCCCCTTTTCCTTCGTAGCCTATGGCCGCCTTTGCCGGATGCAGCAGCAGGAGCGCATCCAGCGTATCGCTCCAATGCGCCGCAAGCAATTTCAGCGCAGGAGTAGCTTTATCCAGCCAGATGACATCGCTATTGACAGCAAAAAATGGCGTCCCGCCGAAATGGTGCAGGGCACGGGCAATACCGCCGCCGGTTTCCAGCGGTTGCGCCTCACGGGAAAACACGATTTTCGGGGAGGGACGCTGCCGCAAATGCGCTTCCAGTATGTCCGCCAGATAGGACGTATTCACCACCACTTTCGTAATGCCTGCCGTTTCCAGCCGGTCGATAGCGCGATCGATCAGCGTGCGCCCGGCAACCTCCACCATGGGCTTGGGCAGCGTATTATTCAGCGGACGCATGCGCTTACCAAGCCCTGCGGCAAGCACCATCGCCTGGGTGGGGGTATGGTCAGTCATACTGTAGTACATAGCAGGGATAATCTGGGAGTAAAGCATTCCAAACTTTACGCTTCCCTATTTACATATTTTTTATTAATGTCGGCAGACGATTTATAGTTTCATTATGCTGCCGCATTGCCACGAAGCATTTGCTAATCCGCACGGATTTCCCCTTGCCCTTACGCTGTTTACAGGAGCGATGGTGGGAAGCTTGACCCATTGCGCGGGCATGTGCGGCCCGTTTGTCCTGGCGCAGGCTTCCGGATTTTCTGCGCCGCAAGGCATCAAGCCCGAGTCCTGGTACCGTCAGTTGCTGTTGCCATACCATCTAGGGAGGCTCTCCACC
>JABDGA010000044.1:0-1218 GCA_013286285.1 Alphaproteobacteria bacterium
TTTCATATCGGGCGTTATCATTGGCCGGCCTTTAATGTTGCGGATAGCGCCATCTGCATAGGGGTTGTGATCTTTATGTGTACCACTATAGTCAGCAAAAAACCGGTAACCCATGATGAATAGCCGCCCATATATACTCCTTGCCTGTCTTTTTCTTTCCGCATGCGGGGGTGCCGAAAGTATGCGGGAATCACTGGGGCTGAACCGCAAGGGCCCGGACGAGTTCCAGGTGTTTGAGCGTCCTCCGCTCAGCGTGCCGCCGGATTTCAATATGCGCCCGCCGGGTAAGGGATCGGAATATTCAAGCAATGTGCCGGCAGAAGAGCAGGCTCACAATAAAATTATCGGTACGGATAATAATCCTGCCGTTCCTGCAGGCATAAGGAATACATTGGTTCCGTCAGTGGCCGCGACCGCAGTGCCCGTGGTATCCTCCAGCGAATTGCCGACCAGCGCTGATTCACAGTTTTTGGCCAATAGCGGGGCAGATAAGGCCAATTCTCATATACGCGAAATCATAAACAGCGATAACGAAACTGGCGTGACCCCTAAAAACAGCAAGTACCTGCTGGATACTTCCAAGAACGGGGATCCCATGGTCGATCCTACAAAGGAGGCTGAGCGCCTGAAACAGGATAAAGCGCAGAATAAACCTCCGACCGAAGGGGAGACCCCTGTAATACCGCAGGAGAATAAGGGGATTTTAGGTAATGTTTTTTAAAGTTAAAGGAAGAGTGGTGATATGAGCTATACACAGGATATACACGGTGCGTCTGAGGATGGGGTCGGCGCAGAAGGAGCGAGCAAAAAAGATTTGGCTGCCCTGTTGAAGGAAACCAAAAAGGCGGTTAGTTACTTGCAGGAATGCAAGAAAAACAATTCCCTGCCGGTGCTGAATCTGCCTGAGTTGAAAACAGATATTCCCGCGATTGAAGCGGCGGCAAAGCGCATCGCTGAACACTGTGATACGCTTATTGTGCTCGGCATGGGCGCTTCCGGTATGGGGGGGAATACGCTTACGGCGCTTGCCCGCAATGCCTTTACCGGCCTTACCGGAAATCTCCGGATGCATTTTATTGATAATATCGATCCACACACGTTCGGGCAGCTGCTTGCTTCAGTTAATCTTAAAACCACGATGTTCCTTGCCAATTTTTTCCTTCCACCTCGCGCAGCAATACCAGCGTCTGCGCCATGGTTTCCGCAGTGCCGCCGGAC
>JABDGA010000044.1:1228-10489 GCA_013286285.1 Alphaproteobacteria bacterium
CAGCAAGTCCGGCGGCACTGCGGAAACCATGGCGCAGACGCTGGTATTGCTGCGCGAGGTGGAAGGAAAAATTGGCAAGGGAACCGCGAAGGAGCGTTTCATCTTTATCACGGAGCCAGGCGATAACGTCATGAGGCGTCTTGGCCGGGAACACGGCATCGAGATGCTGGATCATGATCCGAATATCGGAGGGCGCTTTGCGGGTCTTACCGCAGTAGGCCTGTTACCTGCAAAGGCGGCGGGGCTGAATATACAGGCGATTCGGCACGGTGCGGCGGAAGTGACGCGCCAGATGTTTCAGGCGGATTCACCGGAGCCGGCGTTGGGCGCAGCGCTCCATGGCTGTTTGCTTAAGAAGGGGAAAACCGTTTCCGTCATCATGCCTTATTGCGATCGCCTGAGCGCATTCAGCGCCTGGCACCAGCAGCTCTGGTCGGAAAGCCTGGGCAAAAATGGCAAGGGCACTACAGCGCTGCGCGCGTTAGGCGCGTTCGACCAGCACAGCCAGTTGCAGCTTTACCTTGACGGCCCGAACGATAAATTCTTCACGCTTGTCCTGCTGAAACAGGAAAATACCGGCGCGGCTATCCCTGCTTCCAAGGAAAAGGCACTGGGGTATCTAAATAACCGCACTATCGGCGATCTGATGGTGGCGGAGCAGCGTGCTACAGCGGAAACGCTGATTCAGAACAAGCGACCTGTCCGGATTTTATCTTTGGATACCCTGAATGAGGAAACTCTGGGTGCATTGATGATGCATTTCATGCTGGAGACCATGGTGATGGGACGGCTCTGGGGTATCGATGCATTCGATCAGCCCGCCGTGGAGCAGGGCAAGCGGCTTGCCAGGGAGTATCTGGCTGCAGATAGCCGTTAAAAGCGTCAAATGCTTAAAATCGGCCACAGGGGCGCGCCTTTTTACGCTCCGGAAAATACTTTAACCAGCTTCAGGAAGGCCATCGCCCTCGGTGCTGACGGCATTGAGCTGGATGTGCATCTATGCAAAAGCGAAGAAGTGGTGGTTATCCATGATGAGCGGGTGGATCGCACTACCAGCAGCACCGGTGAAATCTCCGATTTAACCCTGACCCAGGTGCGGAGTATTAAGATGCTTGATGGGGAGCATATTCCTACATTGAGGGAAACCATAGAAGCGCTTGGCAGGGATATTTATTATTTTATAGAGATAAAACTCGTGGAAGCGGCGTTACCCGCTGCCGAAATCGTACGGCAGTATATCAGCCAGGGCTGGCAGGCGGAACGGCTATATCTTATCTCCTTTGATCATGAAGCGTTGCGGCTGGTGGCAAGAAATTTTCCGGAGCTTTATCTCGGAGCCAGTTTTGAAGATTTGCGGGAAGACTCCATCGCAGAAGCAAAGTCTCTGGGTGCGCGTGCCATTATACCTTATTACCTGACACTGGAACCGGAGTATGTGGATGCCGCCCATAGGCTGGGCATAGATGTCATCCCCTGGACGGTGAATAATACGGAGGATATCGCCCAATTGGCTGCCATGCAGGTAGATGGGATTATCAGCGATTATCCGGAACGGTTATAAGCTTACTTCCTGCAGAGTGCCTTTACTGGCCTGCTCCTGCAAAGTAGTCTGATGGATGGGAGCGGATTTTAATGCGTCGCACGCAAAAGGAGATTTTGGGGAACTGCCAGAAGTGTCTTGCGGTGTTTCTTGTTTTACTGCATGCCTCTCCGCTTCCTCAACAGTATAGAAGAATTTCCCACTTTGCGGATCCTGCGTTTTTGTGACCGCATACTCTTTCCCTGTCAGCGGATCCACCCCTTCTTCCAAGATATAATTATACCGCCGCAAAGCCATCACTTCGCATCCCTGTAGCCCGGCGGCAAACCTCCGGCTGCAGCGCCATAGTTCAATCAGATTATTAACAGCGATTCCTGCGGAGGCAAGGCTGATAACATTCGCTATCAAGCCAAACGATTTATTTTTATTGTTAGGATCTCTGAGATGTTTAATGAAGTTCGTGCCTACAGATACTCCCAACCCCACAAACATCTTTAGGACAGCCCATGTTTTAGCTTCAGCATTATCCTGCATAGGGCCGACGCCATAAGCGCGGCGCTCTACTTCATTGCGTATCAAATTCTGCAAGAACGGATCGCACACACTCGGGTCGGTCACAGAAGGGTAATCCTTGGCGTGTAGTTGGATAGCTCTGTTAATAAAAGACTGGGTTAACGCATTCAGACGAGGTTCGTCATGCTTCCTTACCCATTCGACCAGCTTTGCATACACACCGTCCTGGGGGCCCTTATCCATACCGACCTGCTCCTTTTCCTAAGGAAATGATAACATGGCGCAGGGCTTCCTTCATCGGGAGATTTATGAATTTATTGTAACAATTCCGCAATAGACTATGTAAAATAGTGGGTTATGAATGTTTACTCGTCCTGTCAATCTGCTGCAATTTCCCCGCCGAAGCTTTCAATAAGTTGGGATATGGAAGCGGTGACCTGTTCAAGACGGGCAGGGGCGGTATGGCGGGAAACCAGGCTGGTGCCAAGCCTGCCGGAGCGGATAAAAGGATAGCTGCCGATTTCAACATCCGGAAAATCCGACTGAATTTTCGTAAGCTTTTCGGCAATGATGCCTTCGGTCAGGAAAACGCTTATCGTGGCTGAAAGCATCGGCTCGCCACCTTTGAGCGTTGTTTTGAACTGATCGAACATGGCCTGCATGATACGCGGCACGCCTGCCAGGACATAGACATTCCCTATAATAAAGCCGGGCGCGGCGCTGACGGGGTTTGCAATCAGGGTTGCGCCTTCCGGCATGTCGGCCATTTTCAGCCTTGCTTCGTTCAGGTTCTGTGCGCCGTAGTTTTTTCTGAGTATCGCCTCAGCTTCCCGGTTACGTACATAAGGCACGCCAAACGCCTGCGCGATGCAGGAAGCGGTAATATCATCGTGCGTTGGGCCGATGCCGCCGGTGGTGAATATATAATCATAGGTTTTCCGGCACGCATTCACAGCCTTGATGATGGCGTCCGGCACGTCGGGAATTACCCGCGCCTCCAGCAGTCTCACGCCTATCTTGTTCAGCTCTACGGCAAGCCAGCCAAGGTTTTC
Source organism: Alphaproteobacteria bacterium (assembly GCA_013286285.1). Taxonomy (GTDB): domain Bacteria; phylum Pseudomonadota; class Alphaproteobacteria; order Rickettsiales; family JABCZZ01; genus JABCZZ01. The sequence goes on from JABDGA010000044.1 coordinate 4,334, forward strand.
GTCCCGGGTGCGCCCTGAGAGGATTTCGTTGCCGATGACGATGATACAAGCAGTGGACATAGCGCAGCCTTGCAGAGTAGAATTACCGGACAGTTTCTGAAGAATTTTATTAAAGAAGAGCCAAGATGTCAGCACAAAACCGTAATATTGTTATCCATAAGGATCCTGCCGACTTTGAAGGGATGCGGAAGGCGGGGGCGCTTGCCGCGAAACTGCTGGACGCCATGGTGGAGTACGTCAAGCCGGGTGTTACCACCAATTACCTCAATGATGTCTGCCACCAGATGACGATTGAGGCGGGCGGCATCCCGGCACCGCTCGGATACCGGGGGTTTCCGAAGTCCATATGCACATCGGTGAACCACGTCATCTGCCATGGCGTGCCGGACGATAGAAAGTTGAGGGAAGGGGATATACTCAATATCGACGTGACGCCTACGGTAAATGGCTGGCATGGCGATTCCAGCCGGATGTTCTGGGTAGGGGACGTGCCGATAAAAGCGCAACGCCTGACGCAGGTGGCATATGAATGCATGATGCTGGGCATTGAGCAGGTCAAAGCGGGGAAGCGTCTGGGCGATATCGGGCACGCTATCCAGGTGCATGCGGAAAAGCATAATTTTTCGGTCGTGCGCGATTATTGCGGGCATGGAACCGGTAAGGTGTTCCACACCATGCCCAATGTCATGCATTATGGCGAAGCCGGTACGGGTATGGTTTTGGAAGAAGGCATGTTCATTACGGTTGAGCCCATGATCAACGCTGGGGGCTATGAGACGCGTCTTAATGAAAAGGACGGATGGACGGTCACCACCCGTGACCGTTCGTTATCGGCGCAATTTGAGCACACGCTTGCCGTGACGAAGGAAGGGTGTGAGATATTTACCCTGTCACCGTCAGGGCGCAACTATCCTCCCTATCAGTAGCGGGTAATGGGTAAATGAGTAACGAGATAAAAAGTAAGGAAAGTAATGAGGACGCAAACCCATTACTTGCTACTCGCGACCCACTACCTGACCACGCCGGCCATCGCCGCCGCCTGCGGGAGCGTTTTTTAAAAGGTGGGATACAGGCGGTGGCGGATTATGAACTGCTGGAAATGATACTCTATGCCGCGAGTCCACGCATGGATACCAAACCGCTTGCCAAGAAGCTGCTTTCCCATTTTGGCGACTTTGCAAAGGTTGTACATGCAAGTCCGCTGGAGCTGGCAAAAATCGATGGTATGGGAGATGGGGCTATCGCGAGTATCAAGACGATTCACGCAGCGGCGGAGAAGATGCTGAAAGCGGAAGCCTCGCAGGGAAAAATCATCCAGTCCTGGACGGCACTCCTGGATTATTGCCGTATCAGTCTCGGTCATAAAAAAATCGAAGAGTTCCGCGTACTGTTCCTGAACCATAAAAATATATTGATTGCCGATGAAGTGCAGCAATCCGGCACCGTAAACCACGCGCCGGTGTATCCGCGTGAAGTAGTGAAACGTGCGCTCGATTTAAGCGCTTCGTCCATCATCCTGGCCCATAATCACCCCAGCGGCGATCCGACGCCCAGCCGTGAAGATATAGAGATTACCAAACAGGTTTTCTCTGCGGCCTCTTCGCTGGGGATCAATGTCCATGATCACCTGGTTATTGCCGGTAATAAATACTACTCTTTTAAGAGCAACGGACTGTTGTAAAAGAGGGGAGTTATTTCCGTCCCATAAGGCCGGCGAGGCGTGATTTTGGGGCGTTGGCATCTGCGCTGCTTTCCGTTTTAGGGCTGGCAAAGACGGCGGCAAATTTCTTAAACTGCTTACTTAATTCGGAATTAGCGCCCTCAAGTATGGTCCTGCCATTATTTTCTGCGGCTATAACGCTTTTGGTGTCATTATCAAAATGGCTGCTGAATGAAATACCGCATACGCGCTCGAAATCGCTGAAACTGACCGCTTCCTTAAATTTTGCGCCACTGCGGTTGGCAACCAGCGAAATCTGCTTATCCTTGATGCCTATTTTTCGCCAGGTAGAAAGCAGTCGCGATGAGTGGGTTATCGACCGAAGCCATAGCTGCGCCACCATCACCAGATGGTTCGTTTGCAGCACGCAGGAAGATACTAGCGGACTCCATATATGCGGCAGATCCAGAATGACGAAATCATAATCATTCGAAAGCGTTGCAATAAGATTCCGGACCAGCTCATCATGTACTTCCGGGATATAATGAAGCTGGTTGGGGGCGGCAATAATCTTAAGCTTGCTGTTTTTGTACGACAGTGTCATACGCTGGACCAACGTGGAATCAATGCCGCGATCCGGATTCTCAAACAGCTCTTTTATGCCGAATTGTGTTGTCAGATCGAGATTCTTTGCAATCATTCCGAACTGATAATCCATGTCCACCAGAATAACGGATTTATTATGTTCCGTGGCAAGCGTATATGCGGTATTGAGCGCAATGGTGCTGGCACCATCTCCTGAAGCGGCGCTCATGAAGGTAATGACCTCACCGTTATTGCCGCCGGATGCAGCCTGTTTGAAATATAAGACTGTCCGTACATCGGAAAGTTTTGCCGGTTTGGTAAAATACTCACTAACGCCGCGCATTTTCAGTTCGCGGTAAAGATTCACGTCATTGATTGACCCCAATACCACCACGCGCGTGCCAGCATCACAATATTCTGCAATGGTATCTATTTCCGGCAATACATCCTGACCGCGGTGTCCAATGTCAATCAGCAGGTAACCAGGAGAATAGGTGCGCTTCGTGAATTCCGGCACTGCATCTAGCGGGCTTCCTAACACAAGATGTGCAGGAACCCCATCTTCCCTACGCGCGACCTGAGTGGCAAATTCTACGCCATCCTCATTTGCTACAATTGCCATTACAGGACTTTGTGTATTCATATATACCTTCTTAAGGCGCTGCTTTCTAAATATTCCCAAAGAACATAATACAATCTGCTAATGTCCAGTGCAGGAATCTAGAAAAACTATCTGGCGCCGCCAGCACTATTAAAGCCACCTTCGACCATGGTCGGAAACGAAACATCGGGCTTTACCATAGCATTACGATATCCAAGAGCCTGCATAGGCTTATTGGCATCAGGCATATCCATCAGCGCCGGATCGGTAAATTGACGCTTATCGGTAACCATCTGCACGATGTTAATAGCGGTCGAACAGCCAAGTGTCGGCGAGTTCAAGTTATTATATCCGCTGATTGTATTATCAATGTAGCGATTCTGGCAATTACGCGCCTGCAACCGATCGTACACAAGCGCAACACTGGGGGAGCTACCTGGATTCGGCAGTTTATATTTGGTCTGCACTCCAAACTGCTGCATCACGTTCTTTACCTGCCCGCAGAGGGTATCCTGAGGTTCACAGCTCACTTCCGCACGTGTAGGCTGCTCCTTGTTAACGGCATCCGCTACTTCCTGCACAGAAGCAGGTGAGGCAATTTTCAGATTCACCACTTCAGAAGAATAATCCAAAAGACTTTCCGGCTCGCCCCGGTTGAAATACGCTTCTTTCGGTGGCGGCGGCGCACATGCCAGCACCGTCATGCTCAACAAACATATATAGAAATAGTTTTTATTCATATAAACGCCCCAAAATTAACCTTAATCTGTAATAAAGCCGATTGGCCCTTCCAGACTCGGCATCTGCGCTTTATTGAATTCATTACCCGACATGGCGCCAAGCGAACCGTAGAAGAATTGCTCCATTACAGTCGCCGGACGAAAATCATCCGAAGGTAGACGCACGTCACCGCTCTTCATCGGATCCACTATGTAAGGCGTAACGGCGATGACAAGCTCGGTCTCATTGCGCTGGTAAGCAGTACTTCTGAGCAATGCGCCAAGAATAGGAATCGAAGACGCCCCGGGAATCTGATTAATGTTAGAGTTAAGTCGATCACTCATCAGCCCTGCGATCATGAAGCTTTCGCCCGGTGCCAGTTCCACCGTGGTTTTTGCACGACGGGTAATCAGGGCAGGGGCCACATTGGTAATGGCGAGCGACGACTGATCTATTTCGGATACTTCCGGCTGCACAGCAATCCTGACACGATTTTCCGAGAGCACATAGGGAACGAATTGTACCGCCACACCATAAGACTGGAATTGTACGGTATTAATTACGCCTGTACCCGACCCCACCTGAGGAACAATAATGGGGAACTGTCCGCCGGCAAGAAACTCGGCTTTTTCGCCAGACATGGCCACGAGATCAGGCTCTGCCAACACTTTCAGCAAACCGTCTGTCTCCAGCGCTTCAATTGCAGCGCTGAGTGCAAACCCGCCACTGGTCAGTGTGCCCATCAGGAAGCCAGCATCGTTTGTATTATGGATCAACCCGCCAACGGCACTGGCGGCGCCGCTGCCAATGATGCCACTACTGGAAGACGTGGAAGAGTCAAAAATATTGAGTTTGTTCTGAGTTCCACCTAATATACGGCTGTTATCTGCCAGAGTGCTCAGGCTGATTCCCAAATTTCTGAGGGCATTACGCTGCACTTCGCCAACCCTGACACGCAACATGACCTGCTGGCCGGAAATGACTTTGAGCAAATTCAAAACCCCTGGCATATCTCCATTCGCATATTGCGCTGCACCTGTACCGGTGCCGCTTGAAGTACCTGGTGTTCCGGCACTGCCAGCTCCGCCTGCAGAGGAAGCACCGCCGGAAGCCTGCTGTTGCCCGACAAACTGATTTACAATCCGCATCGCTTTATCCGCTACGGATGCATCGCTTACTTCCCCGGTAAGGGCAATATTGGAATTCACCAGATCGACGGAAATACGTTCATGCGGTAAGAAGAAATGCAGGGCTTTGCGTATCGCAGGCAAATCGTAGCCAATCACCACGTCGAATTGGCGGATGACCTTGTTGCTTTTATCAAACAGTTTGGCATTGGTGTGCCCTATTTTTTTCCCTATCACGGCAATACGTCTTGAACCGATAACATGCACATCGGCAATTTCCGGATCCGCAATGATCACCTCAGCGATGTCTCGCGGCACAACAATCAGCTCGGAACGGCTGACCGGAACGAATAATCCGCCAGCCTCACTGTTTATGCTGGGGGCGCCATTTCCGGCAGATTTATGGTGTTTGCTCGTGGCAGCCACCACATCGGAAGATGAAACCAGTGCAGATGCGCAAACAGTAACAAGCAGGCAATTTTGTATATTTTTTTTCATGGATATATCCAGCTTAAGCCTCATGGTTTTGATACCCCCACAGTGTCTGCATGTACACCGCGTACGACAACAATCTGCTGATTACCCGGATCCGGCAAAGACCTGGCAGCGGATAAATCGCTGAGTGCGCTTGGTTTGGCAGGCGCGGTATTTTCCTTTTCCTTCAATGCGCGCAGGGCGACGGAAAGATTACCGTTGCCGTTTTCCGCCAGACGTATCTTCTGAGCATCCTCTGCGGAAACTTCAATGGAAACAGTGGCAGGCACTACGGGAACGTCACCACCATGCGCTGTGCTCTTCTGGTTAGTGGCCATGACGCGCACATCAGAAACCAGCACTTCGGTGACAGGCTCTTTTGCCAGGCCTTTGGTATCGGAGCTTACAGAAGCGGTTTCATTAGCCACATCATGTGTGATCAACACGTCCACATGATCGCCGGGAAATACAAATCCTGCTGCACCGGAAACTGCGTCCACGGGAATCGTCACCAAACGCATTCCTTCTGCAAGTGATGCGGCCAGGAAACTTGGATCATGCTCATTGGCAAGCTTGTTCATGATAATCGGCTCGCCTTTCTGGAAAGGAGTGCGTGCGATCATTTTAACCGCTTCGCTTGGGTGGGATGGGTCCGCAATAATCATATCGGGCAGCAGCAAGCTCTTCGGCCAAGGATGAAAGTCGAGCATATCCTGGGAGATTACTGTTCCAATAGGGATATCCTGCTTGGCGGTATAAATATTTACGGTAGATGTATCTTGCATCTGCGCCTGCGGCTCTACAACGGGCATCTGCGGATCTTTTTTGTTTGAGGTAAAGTGCATTGTAATGAAAAATGCCCCGGCGGAAAGCGCGATGGCAATAAACATAATTATTAATCGCATAATTTTACAACCCCAAAAAATCTCAAACCCTGAACATTACGATCTTGGTATATCAAATATAACAAATATTCAAATTAAAAATCA
>JABDGA010000045.1 GCA_013286285.1 Alphaproteobacteria bacterium
ACGTCCTTGGCGACAATGACCGGAAACGCAACGCCGGATTCCCTGGCAACTGGCGCGAACTGCCGCTGCAATTGTTTTACGATGGTATCCAGATAGACATCTTCCGCATTGATGACGAGCTTGCCGGCTTCCACTTTGGATAGATCCAATATGTCGTTAATCAGCCCAAGCAACTCCAGCCCACCGTTATAGATGACACTGGCTTCTTCCTTCTGCTCGGCCGTCAGGTTGCCTTCTTCATTGGCAGCCAGGAGTTTTGCAAGAATCAGCAGGCTGTTGAGCGGCGTACGCAACTCGTGTGACATATTGGCGAGAAACTCGGATTTATATTTCCCGGCGCGTTCCAGCTCATTCGCTTTTTCTTCGATCAGCCGTTTGCTTTGCGTCAATTCTTCCGATTGGCGGCGGATCTGGATATTCTGCTCTTCCAGCGCCTTGGTTTTTTCTTCCAGCTCTTCATTCGAGGCTTCTATTTCCTCATTGGACGCCTTTAATTCTTCCTGCTGTATTTTTAACTCTTCCTCGCTTTTCTCAAGCTCTTTGGTGTAGCGCAATAATTCCGCGCTTGAGCGCGCCCTGCTGCGCTGGTAGAGCAAGATGGAAAAGACCATGGTGATATAAAAAAGCAAAATGCCGGAATAGGTGATGAGTTCGTTCTGCTTTATACTGGCGGTATCGTTCTCTTCGCGTATCTCCAGCAGGCGGGATTCTTCCGACTGCATGACGCGCACCAGAATACGAATATGATCCATCAGCTGTTTGCCGCGATGGGATTGCGATTCCTGCTTGGCGGTGTCGGCACCCTGGCTTTTCCGCAATTCTATGGTATCCGCCCAATATTTAAGCAGTGATTTGGTTACTTCAGACAATTCATCAATGTTTCTTTGTTGCGCAGAGTTATCCGATGTCAGCCATTGCAGAATTTCCAGTTCCTGAGTTACCGCAATCCGTTGATCCGGCAGCGCCGCTTCTACCGGCAGGTTATTGGGTTCAAGGCTATTATTGAACTTGTTGGATATGGCATGATTTTTAGGAAGGGTGATATTATTCTTTGAGGCATCCTCCAGCGCTTCTTTATACGGCTCCAGATATTCTTCATTGCCGGTGATAAGGTAGCCGCGTTCGCCAAGTTCGGCGTCTTTCATTTTTCCGAAGAAGGATTGTATATGCGCAGATACCTCGTACGTATGCTCTACCCAGTCTTTGGCTAAATGTCCTGACTTACCCTGTTGATAAAATATGCCGGCAAACAGCAGCATCAATAACGTGACCGTTCCTATGGCAATACCCGTTGCGTTCCTGATGAAAAAATTATCGGTCGGGCGCATCACATTCATTAAAAATCTCCTACTTTATCGAGTGATTTGTAAAAAGGATGTATCAACTATTGCTGTATGAAGATGATAAGCAGTACTACTGCCGCTACATAAATGCAACTACAGATTGTTATATGCCTCACCACCCAATAGATTTATAAAAGTGCCGAGAATCTACAGTTGTTTCCTACCTCGTGCTTGTCACGGGGGCCAGCAGGGCAATACGAAAGAATTACAGCTCAACCTATTTCCAGTTAGGATGGAATTATGATCTATGCTAGTAGTAGATATTATAAGCGTGTGGCATAGGCAACATAATGCGACCTTTTCTGAAATGGGCGGGCGGAAAGTACCGTATATTGGATCAGATCAGGGAAGTTTTGCCTGCCGGCGGCAGGCTGGTTGAGCCTTTTGTCGGATCGGGCGCTGTGTTTCTCAATACCGAATATGAACAATATAGCTTAGCCGACGCCAATCCGGATCTGGTGAATCTTTATCTGCAATTACAAAAAGAGGGAAAAAAATTCATCGCCTATTGTGCGCGGTATTTTGATTCCCGCTACAATAACGAAGCCGCATATTACCAATGCCGCGAGGAATTTAATCTCTCTTCCCATATCCGGCGTAAATCGGCGCTCTTTCTGTATCTGAACCGGCACTGCTTCAATGGCCTCTGCCGTTATAACGCCAAAGGCGAATTCAATGTTCCCTTTGGCCGTTATAAGAATCCCTATTTCCCGGAGAAGGAAATGCTGGATTTTTATAAGAAATCCCAGAAGGCAGTCATAAAATGTGCGGATTTCCGAGTAACGATGGACGAGGCACAGGCCGGTGACGTGGTGTATTGTGACCCACCTTATGTGCCGCTGTCTCCCACTGCCAATTTCACGGATTACGCTTCCGGCGGATTTGGGATGAAGGAACAGGAGGATCTGGCGAAATGGGCCAGGAAACTTCAGAAAAAGGGGATTCCGGTGGTTATCTCCAACCATGATACGGATTTCACTCAGAAAGCCTATAAGCCAGCCAGGATATTGTCATTCGAGGTGCAACGGTTTATCTCCTGCGACGGCGCCAATCGCGGCAAGGCGGGCGAAGTACTGGCCGTATTCGCATAGAAAGATTATCCACGCATGGCAGGATATATATTCAATTTGGATCGGGTTGACGCCCTGCGCAACTACGTAGGCAACGGCGTCTATGCTACTAAGTTAACCCAGCCCGAAAGAGGCTTGTGGAAAACGCATCATGAAGCCACGTTTGCCGATTATGCCACGATGAAGGCCGGTGATAATGTGTATTTTTTCATTGAACGAAAAATATACGGCATAGGAGAATTGGTGAATCTGGCAGGGCAGGATTGCAAGTTTTCTAACTATCCCCGTGCTTCCGAGCCCGTTCCCTACCCGCATTCCGGTAATGAGATATTGCTGTGGGATGAAGGCGTGCATAGTGTGAATCAACGCTGGATCTGCACCTTTGTCCCCGCCCCGCATTTTTTTGTCTCCGGAATGGATATGGATGACGTTCTGGCATCGGACCCGGCGGCATTCCGTATGTTGCGTGCTTTGTGGAAAGTGTCCTTTATCAAATTTGACGACGAGGAAAACCAGGCATTCAAGAATGTGCTGCTGAAATATAACGAATCGGTGCTTTCTCATCCCCAGCCCGGTGCTACTGTCTTTTCCAATAATAGCATTGCCTGCCATTCGCAGATCACTGCAAAGCTCCAAAAGGATGATTACCGCCTGGAGGCGAGTCCTTTCCTGCATTCCTGCCATGAAGGAGACTATATCCGCCATGAGATGGCGATTGAAGCCGCGTTTCTGTATCAACTGGCTAACACGCATAAGGCTACCACAGAGATTTTTGGAGAGTGGGATTATGTGTCCCATCAGGTGATTGCCTCACCGTTCAAGCCGATTGACTATATGGATAAGATAGATGTCTTTGGCTATGCGTATATCCCGAACCACCGCCCCACGAAGTCCCGATATCTGATAGCGGAGCTTAAGAAGGATGGCGCAAATGTCGAGGATGTGGAGCAGGCAATGAAATATGTGGATTGGGTCAGGGAAGAATATTGCCACAATGATTATTCCATGATCCAGGCCTATCTGGTTTGCCATTCCTTCCCTGACAAAGTCATCGAGGCGCAGCGCCGTACTGCTAAGCGTCAATATACCATGGGGCGCCGCCCTATCCGGAGCCTGGAATGGGCTAATCTGAAACTCGTTCAATATCGTTACAATACAGCGGAGCGATTGCTGGAGTTTCAGCTAGTGTGCCGTCCCATGCAGTGCTTTATCTAATGGCTTATGCCATAGTCTGTGGGCAGCATGGGACGAGCCATTATAATGAGTGTAGTGTTTACCCGCGCAGGCAACGGACTTTCAATCTTGTGGGGTAAGTGCTGCGCGGGACACTACACTAGTGAATTAATTTGGAGCCGTTACCTTAAATATCGATGCCGCAGCGCGTCCAGGGGCTTTTCTACGATAATATGTATGACAAGCGCGCAGGCAAGGGTGACGGCCTCATACACCGGGAATGTGATATAGCGCCCATGAGGCGAGCTGAAGAAATGCTGCACAATATACAAATGACAGAGATAAAAACTGTAAGAAAGCTCGCCCATAAGCCTGTCTAAACGCATTTTACGGCTTGCATGAAACAGGAACGGGACGCACACCGCGATAATGGTGACATAGACATACGCCAGGGTGATTCGGAATAAAGAGGGGAATTTGTCAGAAAGCCCGATAGCAAATACCAGCGTGGCAAGCAGGAGGGTAACCAACAGTCGCTTATACATAGGTCGTATCGCCAGGTAATCCTTATCTTTTAGATAGGTATGGTAGAAACGGTATCCTAGCGCGCCACAGGTGAATATGCCTATTTCCAGCGGAAATATACCGTTTAAGAGCCCGTCGCCGCATTCAAAATTAAACGCTGGGTCGTAATAATCATGTAGCAGTATTGCTTTTCCTGTCAGGCTTAGCAGCGTAAGTACCAACAGGAAAGCGGTGGATCGTGTCAGCAGGAAAGGGGCCATCATATAAAAAATAAGCTCGATGCCGACCGACCAGATTTGCGGGATGAACATCCGTGTCGCGTAGTAGGAAGTGCAGCCGTCGCTTAAGCGCCATAATTTGATGTGTTCCGTGCCGAGAATAAATACATTAGAGAGAAAGGAGAGCGGATTGGAAAATGCGGACAGGAAATCCGTATCATGCCGGTGCAGTGAAAATCCTATGATGGCAATGCAGACTACCCAATAGGGGATGAATATCCTTAAGCAACGGCTTAGCCAAAACTTTCTTTGCCAATCGGCGTGCGCCTCGTAGCGTTCGCGTATAATCAGCTGCATGTAAAAGCCGGAAATCACGAAAAAACATTCCACCGCTATCACGCCGGTATAAACCGGGGTTACCTGGGAATGGGAGGTAAGCACGATGGAAGCCAGCAGCAGACGAAGAAATCCCAAACTATTCACCTCCGCGAGTTCTCGAGCCTTGGTGCACCCGGCGAGATTCGAACTCACGACCTTCGCCTTCGGAGGGCGACACTCTATCCAGCTGAGCTACGGGTGCTTCAGGCGTTCGGCCAATGGCCAGCGATATGTACTTACACGTGTGCTGTGCTTCTCGCAACCTGTTGTTTTCGCTCACGCGTGGATTGGCATTTATCGTGAAAAACGGATTCCAAGGCCAACTATGCTTGATTATCCAGTGTATTATCGGTTATACACAGGTGTTCTCTACTAAGAAATGATGCTATGGCCGTATATACTGAATTATCACACGATGAGATAAGACATTTTCTGGGGGCGTATGATCTGCCGCCCTTGCAGGAGGCGGAAGGCATTTGCGCGGGCGTGGAAAATACCAATTACCTGCTAACGTTGCAGGGTGGTGGCAGGTTTATCCTTACGCTGTTTGAGAAACGCGTCGCCGAAGCGGATCTGCCGTTTTTTGTCGGACTGATGGAGGAATTGGCTGCAAAGCGTGTGCCCGCACCGATGCCGCTGCGCGCGAAAGACGGGCAGGCGATCCGCACGCTGAAGGGCCGCCCTGCCGTTATGGTCACGTTTCTGGAAGGCAAAAGCGCGGTGACGATTAAGCCTGTCCATATCAGCGAATTGGGCGCGGCGATGGCGCGGTTGCATATGGGAGCCTTAGAATATAAGCACATCCGGTGCAATTCGCTTTCCTTGCCGGCATGGCGCGTGCTCCTTGAGAAAATTTCTCCGCACATGGATGAAATTGCCGCGGGGCTGGCGGAAGAGCTTCAGGCAGAAATGGCTGCGCTTGAATCTTTATGGCCGAAAACCTTGCCGGAAGGGGTAATCCATGCCGATCTGTTTCCGGATAATGTATTTTATGATGCGGAAGGCCAACTCACCGGCATCATCGATTTTTATTTTTCCTGTAACGACTTTCTCTCCTATGATCTGGCGATTTGCCTCAACTGCTGGTGCTTTGAGAAGGACTTCCAGTTCAATATCACGCGTGCGAAAGGGTTGCTGCGCGCCTATAATGACCAGCGCCTGCTCTCGGAAGAGGAGTTGAATGCCTTGCCTGTTCTGGCACGCGGTGCGGCGTTGCGTTTTCTGCTCACCCGTGCCCATGACTGGCTGTTTCCGGTTCCCGGTGCCTTGGTTACGCCCAAAGATCCGATGGAATATCTGAAAAAATTGCGTTTCCATCGCAGTGTGAAACACCATAGGGAATACGGCCTCTAAAAAAGGTTCAGAACTTAAACTGCACGCGGCTCAGTACGGCTTTTTCCGTGGGACGGCTTCCATTATTGGCTGCGCCGCCGTCAAAGCGGGTAACGGCCAGATCGAAGTTCACCTTGACATTGGTGTTCATGTACCATGTGCCGCCCACCGTCGTTTCCTGTGCTTCTTTCGCGGAAGTGGAAAGGCTGGCAAAGACCGGGAAAGCCGCATCATCAACCCGTAGCTGGCTGATGCGCGCCACCAGTTCAAACGCGCCCCACTGATTGTTGCGTGGATCGAAGTTACGGTGCGGCACGACGCCGTCAAACCGTGCATCCTCGCCGGTCAGCACATAAGTCGCAATGGCTTCCCAGGCATCATTCTGCAGGATGGCCTGCCGGTTGCCTGCTTTTATTTCCTGATTCTCCAGTACATATTCGCCAATCATGCTGAATGGCCCATTATAATATATGGCCTGCGGATTGATACGCCACTGCTCGCCGTTGGCAAAAGCAGTGGTAGCATAAGTAAAGAATTTTGTCTGGGCCGGAGTGACGTAGCCGGTGGTAAGGTTCGGGTTGGCAAGTGAGGCGTTGCGGTTGCCATAGGAGCCGGCGGCACCGATGCCGAATCCTTTAAGCGCATGGATATCCGTGTAATAGAAGGGATGGGTAAATACGCGTGCGGTTACGGTCTGATCGTTATCGGTATTGTTGGTGGCGTTGACCAGATCCGGGGCGCCATTGGTAAGTGCCAGCTCATATTCCAGCGCATGCTGGATAAGCTCGCCATAAAGCTGTACGCCGTTATCACGGTAGGGGACGAGGTTGGTGGTCATGCCGCGCTCGACGAACAGTACGTTCTGCTCCGATTGCCAGCGCTCGATGCCGATCGGATCTTTGAATTTACCTACCCGTACATTAAAAGCGTTCGTCGCATTGTAGTCGCCGTATGCATCGAGAAGCGTAGTCTGCCCATTGCCGAAATCCAGCATCAGCCGCGCACTGAAATTATCATAAAACTTCGCTTCGAATATCGGACGCGCCGAACGTATGAAAAACTGATCGGTATTGCTGGACGGAGTATTACCGATAAACGCGTGATCATCCGCCTGCACATAGCCGCCGACATGGAATTGGAAATTCTTATCGGGAGAAGTGATATTGAGGCCATGGCTGCCATATTCCACATTGGCAGTAGTGTTAGAGGAGATTCCGGCATCTGCACTAGCTGTGGTTTTCTGCTGTGGCGTGGCCTGCGCTGCGGTTTTGGGAACAGGGACGGCAGCTTTTTCTACCGCTTGTTTATGCTCCAGTGCGTCAAGCCGTGCTTCCAGGGATTTTATCTGCTGGCGTAGCAGATCGGTTTCCTCATCGGCAAATACAGGCTGGCTGAGGGTAGCAAGGGAGACGGCAAGTGCGGTGAGTGTGCGTGAAAACATAAGCCTTTGCACCTTTTTCAAGTTTCAGGTGCAGAAATTAGTAAATTAACATAAAGATAATGTCAATTATCTTATAATACAATTTTGATATGTAAATATGCGTGTTTAGAAAGTCGCGGTCAGGAGATAGTTGACATCCAGATCGCTTTCCTCCAGCGACCATTCGCTTTGCAGCGGATTATAGACCATGCCGGTCATATGCGCGATGGTCATGCCTTCTTTGCGCAAGCCTGCGCAGAGCTCCGAGGGTTTCAGAAATTTGCGCCAGTCATGGGTGCCGCGCGGCAGCCAGCGCAGCATATACTCCGCGCCGATAATCGCGAGGGTATAGGATTTCAGGGTACGGTTGAGCGTGGACATGAACAATATCCCGCCAGGCTTTACCAGCTTGCTGCAGGCGTGCAGAAACAGCGGTACGTCTGCGACATGCTCCACGATTTCCAGGGCAAGCACGATATCATAGGCCTTGGTCGTGCCTTTGCATAACTGTTCCGGCGTGGTGCAGGCATAATCCATCCTGAGTCCCATCTTTTCCGCATGAAAGGCGGCCACCTGGATATTTTTCTCTGAGGCGTCTATCCCTGTGACGCGCGCGCCGATACGCGCGAGAGGCTCAGCCATAAGCCCGCCGCCGCAGCCGATGTCCAGCAGCGTCAGGCTGGACAGGGATTTCATCTGCTCCGGGTTACGCCCGAAATGGTTACAGGCGCGATCACGAATATACCCAAGCCGTAATGGATTAATACGATGAAGCGGCCTGAATTTACCGGTTTCGTCCCACCATTCCTCGGCGATGCGTGAGAAGCGATCTACGTCTTCCCGGTCTATTGTTGAAGAATCAGAAACCATATTATCCACTAGGTTAGCGAGTATCTAAACGTTAGCCTATCACAATTGTCATAAATTATTCACAAAAATCTCGTTGGGGATTACCTTTTATTAGGAGATAATGAAAATTATGGCATAGCAACCGGCGAATTCACGTATGGCAAATACACCAGAGCTTACAGAAGACCAGAAAAAAGAGATTGCCAAGAAAACGTCTTTCGGCCAATTCATACTCCAAAATATTAAATCATGGGCTATCCGAATGGGAAGCTTCTTCGCTGGCGCTGGAGTGGGCGTTTTAGTATTTACGGGGCTCAATAGAAACAATCGTACCACTAGTGGTATTGCCCAGCCTGTTAATGATGTTCTTAATGCGTTGGTGCTTCCTGTTATACAGTTCTTTAGGCCTAATGCAGGAGCCATTGATATAAGCAGGCAGGTCACGACCGTTCTTGCAAGTATGTTTGCCTTGACCAGTGGTTATGTAACAAAAAAAATCGGTAACTTCGTGGATTCCTTTCTCACGTGGCGAAAACATACACGGGGAGAAGTTGAGGGGGAAATGGCCTTAGAGCTTGCGAATACGACGCAAGGGCAGGTAGCCGCGCAAGATACTAAACTGCGTGAACAAGATGGTGTCATTACTCAAGATAGCACTGCGGTGAAAGAAATCCTGGCGGGACAACAACGTGGTCGTGTGGCTGCTTCTGCTGCATCTCCTCCTGCTACCCATATAGAAAAAGTCTGTCAGCCGGATAAGCAGCCGGCAGAAGCAAGCTTATAAGCATGCTTGCGTTTATCGAAATCACTACCTCTCCGGATTTTGCTATGCTTTCCAACATACACCGGCGCTGTTTCGGGCAGGGATGGAGTGCGCAGGCATTTGAGGAATTGTTTGCCGGGAGGGCTGCATGGGCGTTTATTGCCGAAGGCGCTGCCGGGCTTGCCGTATGCCGGATATTGTCCGAAGAAGCGGAAATCATTACCCTCGGTGTATTGCCGAACTGCAGGCAGTCAGGCATCGGAAGCCGCCTAGTGGAGGCCATGCTGGAGGAGGCAAGGCAGCAGGGAGTAAGAAAAATGTTCCTCGAAGTCGGGGAGCATAATGCTGTCGCGAAAGCGTTATACGATAAGCATGGTTTTTCGGTCTTATCGCAACGTAGGCACTATTACCGCCATCCAGACGGCTCCTATGAGGATGCGATAGTAATGCAGAAGACCTTAGATTAATGTACGGTGCATGGCGAGCAGCGCATTCTTATCGGGAATATAATTTTCCTCTTCCCAATATTGCTCCAGCTTTTTCAATAAAATTCCCATATTTCCCCCGGGAGCGATCCCATGCCGGATGAGATCGTCGCCAGTAAGCGGAAATTGTGGGATATCCCATGTGGATACGAGGTGGATTGTCTTTTGGCCTGTCTTTTCGTCCAGCCCTTCCGCCCATTCGAGTAACGCCAGTTTTATAAATAGTTCCTTCCCAAGCCGCCGGATTTGCTGTTTCCAGTGTTTTTCTCCATGCGCCGCCAGATGTAATTTTTGTTCGCACAAAGCAGATAACATCCGGTAATGGGCTTTGGATAATTTCCAGCGCCTGCTCACGCTGTCCAGGTGCGCGTGAATATTGCCCGTATCGCTGCGTAGCAATAAGGCCAACGCCAGCATGGGCTCCTCGGAATATTCTATGCTCCGGCATATGTCCGCCAATGTCGCGAGCGGCTCCGGCGAAACCGTTCCCGGAATGACATGCGGTAATATGCCGTTTTCCTGCATCATGCGAATGACCTCCGCGCTATGAGGGGAGGTTAGGAGCTTTAGCATTTCCTGGCTGATGCGCTCACCAGAGAGAGTATCTATTTTGTTGGCGTTGGCTGCGCATGCGATCACTGCCTGCGTATCCGGCACTCCGCGCCCGTAGGCGCTTAAGAAGCGAAAAAAACGCAAAATCCGTAACGCATCTTCGTGAATGCGCGCTTCTGCATCCCCGATGAAGCGGACCCGTCCGGCGAGGGCATCCTCTACCCCGTGAAAGAAATCCGTGATTTCACCGGATGCATCGCAGTAAAGCGCATTCATAGTAAAGTCGCGCCGTGACGCATCCTCCCGCCAATCGTCCGTATAGGCAAC
>JABDGA010000046.1:0-130 GCA_013286285.1 Alphaproteobacteria bacterium
CGCAGCATCCCCTGCCCTGATATTCATCAGCCCTACTGTGTACGGCGCCACCTGCTCCGGCCAGATGATGCCATTTTCATCGTGATTGGCTTCGATAATCGCACCGACAAGGCGTGAAACCCCAATGCCG
>JABDGA010000046.1:170-10120 GCA_013286285.1 Alphaproteobacteria bacterium
ACTGGCCGTCACTGCCGGTGACATCAATTTTCATGGCATCGGTATATTTGCGCCCCAGCAGAAAAATATGGCCGACTTCAATCCCACGCGCCGTGCACAGACGCTCCTTCGGAACCGGACAACTCGAAGCCACATGCATCTCATCGGCAGCGGCATAGAGCGCGCGCAGTTTCTCACCGTCAAACGGCATTTTTCCGCTGCGGAAATTATCGATCTCCGCGTCGTAGTAAATCTGGCTCTCGCCGGTTTCCGCCAACACTTGAAATTCATGGCTTAAGGAGCCGCCAATCGCCCCGCTATCAGCATTGACGGCGATCGCCACCAGCCCCAGGCTCGTAAAAATCTTATGATAGGTTTCATACATTTTATAATATTCGCGCTTGGCGTCTTCGAGATTGCTATGAAATGAATAGCCGTCTTTCATGTAAAACTCGCGCCCGCGCATGACACCGAAACGCGGACGAATTTCATCGCGAAACTTCCAGTTTATCTGGTACAGGTTAAGTGGTAACGATTTGTAACTCTTGACGAAATTACGAAACACATCGATAATCATCTCTTCACAGGTCGGACTGTACAGCAACTCGCGCTCGGAACGATCCAGAAACCGCAGCATTTCTTTGCCAAGCGCATCGTAACGCCCGGATTCTTTCCAGAGTTCGGTCGGCTGGAGTGTCGGCATCAACAGCCGTATGCACCCCGCCTTATTCAGCTCATCCGCCACAATAGCTTCCACCTTTTGCAGGACGGCCAGACCGAGTGGCAGCCAGCTATAGATTCCGGCAGCCTGCAGCTTGATCATTCCGGCGCGCAGCATCAGCCGGTGCGAGGCAATCTGCGCCTCGGCAGGAGTTTCTTTCAAAAGGGGAAGAAAATATCGGGAAATTCGCATGTTAGGTTTCTCTGGAGTTAGATAGGACAAAGCATAACGGATGAAGGATAAAGGAGCAAGAACTCTACCTTAATAGCCCGTACCCCGCAACTCGTACCTATGCGAGTGCAACATAAATCTTTTCTCCAGGAAGAAACATTATTTTACAATGCATTATACAAATATCGTCATAAAAACTTCACTTTTATACTCCGCGCTTTATCCCTATAATGAATCTAAAGGCATAAGCTATCTTAATATCAGAGAATTTAATGAGTCCGCAAACCGATATTGCTGAAAAGATAGGCCCCCCTACTCCACTGGATGAGGGGCGCGCGGAAGCGGATAATGCCCTGAAATATCCTCATAATTTCTGGGGCGGCTATAAAGGGCATACGCGCGGAATGCTAACCGGCACGGTGTTCGGAGGCATCGCAGGGGGACTCCTTGCGCTCGTTCTTATGCCATTCACCGGCGGAGCATCACTGGCAGCGTTGCCTGCACTGGCAGGCGCCGGACTTCTCATTGGTGCGGAAGAAGTGGGAAGTATCGGAGCCTCCACTGGAACCAGTTCCGCTGGCCTTGCGGAAAAACATGCGCGGCTACGCGATCCTGCCAATGCAGGCGATCCGCTCAAGGCGAACCAAGACAAGCTTATGTATGGCGGCAACGGCCATCATTATGAATTCCCTCCGGATCGCGACAGGAAGAAACTATTCCACTGGAAATCCGGCCTAGCTGGAGCAATTATAGGCATTGTAGCTGGCGCGTTGGTAGGAATGGCCGCACCTGCGGTGCTGGGAGGAGCTGTAGCAGCGACCTTTGCAATGCCAGTTATCGGATCTATCGTTTTTGGGCTGTTCGGCCTTTCCTTCGGTATAGAGCGCGGATTTTTCAAATCCATCTTCAATGGTATGACCACGCTGACGGGCGATAGAACGCGTGATTTTGATAATGGAGTGGATATCGGACTTCAGCAGGAACTGGCAAAGGGCCAGACGGAAGAACAAGTATTTGCACACCGTCTGGAGCGTCAGGAAGATATTCATAATCTGCAGGAAGAATATGATCAGAAACTTTTTGCCAGCGGCGTCAGGGGATATGTAAAAGGATTAACCGGCGGTGCTGTCGTGGGCATACTTGTCGGAGCGGCTGTCGGCCTGATCGCGCTTGGCATTCTCGCCTTAGCGCATGTATCTGTGCCGGTACTTGCATTAGGCGCACTTTTCGCTGCAGGCTTCGGCACCTATTTCGGCAAGACATTTGCAGAAGCTGGCAAACTCGCAGGAACGGAATCCGCCGCACGTGCCCTGGATGATGAATTTGAACGCAAACAAATACTTCAGGCACAGGGAATCTATGAAGCCCCTGCAATAGAATCGCCTCAGAAACCATTCTTCCACCCGGTAGCAGGTGTTACCATGGGGATTGCCGGGGCTGCCATAGGCGCCGCGATGGCCCCTGCCGTCATCCCGCTTCTTGGTGTTCCGGTAGCGGCTTTTACTGCAGCAGGCGTAGGAGCCTCCGCCACCATAGGCGGATTACTGGGAGTGCTCACCGGATTCAGCAATAATGTACTGCATGGCATTTCCAAAATAACAAACACAATATACAAAAAAACCTACGCCGGTGATCCCGATGAGGAAGACGCACTGCGTGCCACATCTTCAATTGCACCGCTTCCCTATAAAGGCTATGTAAGCGGTGTAACAGATTCCGATGCAAGGAAACTCGAAGAAAGACTGCAGGGAGGCAAAAACAGCAGTGGCTTTGCCGCCCTCTACAATCAGAATAAAACAACCGGTTTGCAAATAGCACCAGGAGGATAATGTATGGAAAATACCAATACAAACCCCATCGCCAGCAGCGTATCTTCATTGAAGGAAGAAAAGCGTACGGCCGTTGCAGCGCCTAAGCCAAGGATCGGAAGTAAACCGTCTCTGCATAAGGAAAAGAAACCTGGCTTCCACTTTGCCCGAAAAATAATGGCATGGGTGTCGGGACTGTTTTCCAGAAAAGCGGGAAACCCCGGCAGTGTGAAATCGGCAAGCCCTGCATATCCCAAAGTGATTCTGCTGCCGGATGTGCCATCGGCAAAATCCGCCGCCAAAACGTTAGATGCACCGGCAGCCATGCATACCACTTGCACGCCACATGACATTACGCTGAAGCTTGCCGAGCAGCAGTTTATCACTATGGATATTTCGCAATCCACCAGGAATTGACGGGAGAAACAAAATGGCATTATTGGATCAAGGGGCAGAGGCTGCGCACGGCACGGGGAAATTTCTTAAAGCCGCGTTGATAGGCGCACTCATATGCGCACTCGCTGTTCTGGTTATTGCCGCCTTGCCATGCGCCATGGGCGCTGTAACCGTAGCCGGAATACATGTATGCAGCCTCTTAACCGCAGCCTCATGGGCAGGACATTTCCTGGTCGGGTTTATGGCAGGTATATTTAGCAGTGGCCTTTGTACCTTATTTACCACTCCGATAGGCTTAGCTGCAGTGGCAGCAGGCGCGGTGATAGGCGGAGTGGCAAGCCTCATTCCGGGCATAGGGGCATCCCGCCGTTCCAGCCCACCTCCTTCCGCACCTTATGTGCCTACCTATATTCCGCCGACATCGCCCGTGATAGCAAAAACCCCTACCATTTCTCAAGACGCCCCTAAAACGAACGTTTCCACGGCGGTAGCACCTGAATGCAATACTACCAATACTATCATTGTAGAAACAGAGGGACAGCCGCAGCAGACCAAAAGCTGGCAGGCGCGCAGCACTAATACATCGCCATCACCTGATTCCACACCTCCCAGACCTTAACCTTCAGTTTTGTAGATTAAGCGCTGATTTCGTGGAATGCACCCTCGACTGAATCTACTACTTTGTACAGATTACGGGTTTCATGCCTGGCAAAGCCCTTCTGGATGATATTCTCCATTAATGCCACCAGAGGATCCCAGTACCCCAAATGGTTGAATATCACGACCGGCTTGTTATGAAATTCCAGCTGCTTCCAGGTAATAATCTCAAACATTTCGTCCATGGTGCCGAATCCTCCCGGCAGAACGACAATCGCATCCGAGCGCTCAAACATGATGCGCTTGCGTTCATGCATGCTTTCCACCATGATGATTTCGCTTAAGCTGGCATGCTCGGATTCGATGTTTTTAAGGCTCATCGGAAAAACGCCGGTTACCTGGCCTTTATTCCTGAGCACCGCATTGGCCACCGTCCCCATGACGCCGCAGTCGCCGCCGCCATATACCAGCCGGATGCCACGCTTGGCAAGCATGTTGCCAAATTCCGTTCCTATATTGAGATGCTCTTTAGGAGCATTATTGCTTGCGCCGCAAAACACGCATACGGCTTTAATATCCGGCATTTAGTAAACCTCCATACAATTGTGGGAAATGATTTATCGTGAGTATTATGGGAAATGCAACTTATTTTTCAAACTAGTCCGTATCTGCCCTCTTTACTGGTCACAGACCACAGTTCACTGATCACACGAGTCTACTTTTCAACATGCGCCATGGCATCCGTCATGTAACGCAGCACCTGGGAGCGAAATTCACGGCGGTACAGCACCCACACCACCAGAGTCGATATCAACATGAACGCCCAGCCGTTGATGAACCAGGAAATGGCGGCAAGGCCAAAATAATAGGCACGCAGGCCGGCATTAAAATGCTTGGAAGCATTGCTGATAAGCCGCGCCGTATTCTTCGCATATTCCTCCGCGTCCCAGTTCTGCGGCCCGTTGATATAGGGTGCGGCTCCCACCAGCACACACACATAATTATATTGCCGCAGCGACCAGGTATGCTTGAAAAACGTATAGACGAAAATCACAATCAGCAGAAATACCTTTACTTCCCACAGTACCGGAGTGGTAGGCTCTGCATATGGAATATGCGTTAGTATGCCGGAAGCATCCTCGCGGTATTTCAGCAGGGTAAAAAGCGCCAGCACGATAAAGATGGTGGTGCTTGCAAAGAACGAGATGCTACGCAAAAGATTGCCGATAAGCGTGGCGTCCATCATGCGGTTTTCACGCTTGAGCATCTGGTGCATCCAGTTCACCCGGTGCTCGTTGATGATAACCAGCAGGGAATTACGTTTCCGGCTCATGAGATCCGCAATAACGGAATAGCCTGCCCAACAGACGATGAACCAGATCGGAGCAATCAGATCCACCGCCGATATCCCGTGAGGTATTATGAACATACTAGGCACCCGATTTTCCTAAAAGTTTCTTGGTGGCAAGACGGACATCTTCATGGCGCATCAGCGACTCGCCGACAAGGAACCGGTGAATCCCCACTTTCTGCATGCGCAGCACATCGCCGTAAGCGCTGATGCCACTCTCAGAAATGGCAATACGATCTTTGGGTATCAATCTAACAAGAGTTTCGCTGGTTGCAAGATCAACTTCCAGCGTTTTAAGGTTGCGGTTATTGATGCCGATAAGGGGGGAAGATAAAGTGAGCGCCCTTGCAAGCTCCAACTCGTCATGCACTTCAATCAACACATCCATCCCTAGCTCATGCGCCGCTTGCTCCAGCTCCGCTGCCTGACCGCCTTCGAGCGCAGCCATTATCAAAAGCACGCAATCCGCCCCCAGCACCCGCGATTCCGCTATCTGGTAGGCATCGAGCATGAAGT
Organism: Alphaproteobacteria bacterium; assembly: GCA_013286285.1. Classification (GTDB taxonomy): domain Bacteria; phylum Pseudomonadota; class Alphaproteobacteria; order Rickettsiales; family JABCZZ01; genus JABCZZ01. The sequence continues at coordinate 5,710 of JABDGA010000046.1, forward strand.
CCTTGCGCAAGACCGGTAGTTTTACGGCATTGCGCGCAGCAGACAGGTAACTATCATTCCCTTTGAAATAGGGTTCATCCGTAAGCACCGAGATGCACGCTGCACCGCCGGATTCATAGGCTACGGCAAGGCTTGCCGGCTCGAAGTCCGCACGAATGATACCCCGGCTCGGCGAAGCTTTCTTGATTTCAGCGATCAATCCTATCTTGGGTTTCACCAGTGATTTTATAAATCCACGCGCAGGCGATAAATGGCGGACCGTCGCCAGCAGTTCCTGATGCGATTGCATACCCTTGCGCTTTGCTATATGCGCCTGCTTGGCGCTGCAGATCTCCGAAAGGACATGGGGCATAAATAAATTCCGAAACCTATCACTCTATTATTATGTAATAATCACTTGCATGAACCCATGCATATGCAGGGATACTACGAGCCATGCTTTAAAAATCTCTTCGGCTTTCTAAGAGCCTGCCGTCCTTATTTGCTACGCCACAGCGAAAAGGACGGCAGGCTCTTAGAGTTGCATATTCTTACAGAGAGGTTTATATAAATATTGCATTGTGGTAAAGCGCCAATATAGTAAAGCACCGTTAACGGGGTGTAGTGAGCCGTTTAGACTGCCTGCGCTTTTCAGATGTTCCCCAACGTTACGAACACTGATATTCAAGCCCTTGCTGACGGATGATTTGTGGAAATAAGATGGCATTTATTGATAAATTAAAGCCGGTTGTAATTTCAGGCATAGAGGCTCTTCCCATTATTGAAGGTGGGAAAGGGATTTCTGCAACCAACGGGGCAAGCTGCGGCGCGTTCGCAAACGCTGGAGCCATCGGCACATTTTCGGGAGTAAATGCCGACAGTTACGACGAGCAGGGCAATGTGATGCCGCAGATTTACTACGGCAAAACCCGGCGCGAGCGCCACGAGGAGCTGATTGCATTCGGCATTACCGGCGGAGTGGCGCAGGCAAGGCAGGCGCATGAGATATCGGACGGCAATGGCCGCATCCATATGAATATACTATGGGAAATGGGCGGCGCGGAGCGTATCCTGCATGGCGTACTCGAAGGCGCGAAGGGCATGATTCACGGCATTACCTGTGGCGCAGGGATGCCCTATAAACTGGGCGAAGTCGCCGCTAAATATGACGTGTATTACCACCCGATCATTTCTTCCATGCGTGCTTTCCGCGCCTTATGGATACGCTCCTACAGCAAGGTAGCGCATCTCCTCGGCAGCGTGGTGTACGAGGATCCGTGGCTGGCGGGAGGCCATAACGGGCTTTCCAACAACGAAAATCCGCAAGTGCCGGAAGATCCCTACCCGCGCGTAATGGAATTACGCAAATTCATGAATGAAGTCGGCCTGCAGGATACCCCAATTATCATGGCGGGCGGTGCTTGGCATCTTGCCGACTGGGAGCACTGGCTGGATAACCCTGACATCGGGAAGATTGCCTTCCAGTTCGGAACCCGTCCCCTTCTCACGCAGGAAAGCCCGATACCGGACAGTTGGAAGCAAAAATTGATGACCATCAAGGAAGGGGATGTTTATCTTAACCGTTTCAGCCCGACCGGTTTTTATTCCTCCGCCGTACGCAACGGCTTTATCCGAGAGCTGACCGAACGCAACCACCGGCAGATTGAATACCGCGTTGCGCCCGAGGAGGATTTTTATGCGGTGCTGCCGATCGGCGCGCGCGGCAGGCCCGTGTATTTGAAGCCCGAAGATAAGATTAAGGCAGATGAATATATCGCCAGCGGATTCTCGGAAGCCTTAAAAACAGAGGACTCAACGCTGGTATTCGTCACGCCGGAAAAGGCCAAATCCATACTAGCGGATCAGATTGACTGCATGGGTTGTCTGAGCCACTGCAAATTCAGCAACTGGAAAGACAAGGATAATTTTACCACTGGCAAGAAAGCGGATCCGCGTAGCTACTGTATCCAAAAGACGTTGCAGGCAATCGCACATGAAGGTAATGTAGAAAATCAGTTGATGTTTTCAGGACATAATGCCTATAAATTCGCTCTCGATCCCTTTTATGCCAATGGCTTCGTCCCTACCGTAAAACAACTCGTAGAAAGGATAATGACAGGGTATTAATATGAAAAAAATAGTTTTTTTATCGTTTATGCTTGCTTCAGTTATTGCCAGCGTAACTTCTGCCCAGGCAAGTAATATTCATGATTCGACGAAGCAAGGCACGCTTGTCCTCCAGCACGCACGCACTGCCGCAAGCAATGCAAATAATAGCTGGAAAGGCAAAGGTAGCACCAATGCATATGTGGGCAAAAGCGCCACAAAAACTCCGGAAACATTGTATAAGTAATCATTCTCACTCTGTGAGGCAAATGCCTCACAGAGTAGGTCTAATAATCCGCAATAAGCTAGTGTTATGCCGCGGCTTCTTTGTGTGTCGAACTGGCACAGCCGGTATGACCAGCAAAGGTATTAAGCGCCTTGCCGGTTTCCAGCAGCGATTTCATACTGGAGAGTACGCGCGGCCAGCCGCCTGCGATCCGGTGAGCAAAATCTTCACTGGGGAGGTTCGAGTGGATGACCTTCAGGCAGACCAGATCCTCAATCGGATCGATCTCGAAGGTTACGTGGGTATGCTTCGCCTTATCCATCTCTTCAGCGTTTTCGGGCCAGGTCAGCACCAAGCGTTTCGGGGGATTGCTTTCCAGAACGTCGCCTGTCATCTTGAAGTCGCGGGCAGCATCGATAGAGGTATGGTGCCATTGTGAGCCCTTCTTCCAGTCGGACTTGTTTTCGCCGCCCCAGTACTGGCGTGTGAATTCCGGATTGGTGATGGCCTGCCATACTTTATCCGGCGTGGTCTTGATGTAGGTGGTATATACGAATTCATTACTTGTCATGTTCACTCTCCAAAGCTTGTTTAAGGTTATGTAATGCCGCCACCCTCTCCCGCTCGAATTTTCCGATCCAACGCATGTAGATATCGTGGATAGGAGCGGAATTAAGATAATGCAGCTTCTCGCGTCCCCGCTTCACCGTCACGACCAGATTCGCCGCTTCCAGTAAAACGAGATGCTTGGTTACCGCCTGACGACTCATGTCCTGCTGCTCGCATAATGCGCTCAGCGGCAACCCTGGTTCTTCACGCAGCCTGTCGAGTAGTTTCCTACGGCTGGTATCAGCAAGGGCCTTGAACACTTTGTCTTCATCGCTAACCATACAAGCATTATATGCAACATTTTGGTTGCATGTCAATAAAAATCGACAGGTACGATTTCAAATGCTCTCTGCCATGCATTAGACTTCCTGTGAAACTCGCTGCGGCGAGAAAAGCGCGAAGGAAATTCGGCACGGAAAAACTTGAGCGTACAGAGAAGTACGTGAGTTTTGAGTACGGAATTTTCAAGCAGATTTTCCGGCGCAGTAGAGTTTCGGAGGAAGTCTAATGCTAACTCACAAACTGCTCCACCAGATGCGGATTCACCATAATCGGTAATCCGCCTATAGTGGCAGTGAATCCTTGGATCGTGACGGTCCCGTACCCCATAATGCGTCCGGCAAAGCTCTGATCCACTGTTACCCCGGCGACGCGGTTTCGATCCATCTCCAGCGTAATGACAGTGAGAATCCCGGTTTTGGCGATGATACGCCTGTTCGTTACGACCAGTTCGGTAGTCTGCATGATGATAAACTGGTAAGCCAGACGCATAAAACCGCACAGGGCAAAGAAAAGTGCGATGACTTTGATCTCAAGCGCCGTATTGGGCGAAGCGTTCTGCCAACGCCAGAGCATAGTATAGAATCCGTTGATAGATGGGAAATATTGCGTAAGCCAATACACCGTCTTCAGAAGAACAGGAGGGCTGTCTCCCGTACCGGCGGCCTGCATAAGAATGAGTGCGGCAAGCCCCATCAGCAACAGGCCAGGCAGCAGGACGCGCGGATGGACATGGCCATCATAGAGAACTTCCTCATTTGGCAACAGAATATGCTGGATGTAGTGCATCATCAGAAGTTAACCAGATAAATCAGGATTTGCCAAATGTTGATTTAAGCGGCTAATATCTGGTTTCGGTCAAGAAGGTCCTCCGTAAGACTTTATTGACCGGAACGTAAAGATACTAGCAATTTAATAAGTTAGTATCACTTTCAAAAAATATTTTCCTAAACATAGGACAATATTTTTTGAAAGTGATACTAGTATACGCTCATGATTCACACTGCCGCGGCTGGCGGAAATAAACGTAAAGCCGCCAAGGTCAAACAGGGTTTTGATATTCTGCACCCTGAGGCCTATCTCTTCATTGCCTTCGCGTAGTGCGGTATCAATGAGCGGTTCGTGGAAAGACTCATCGGCATATTGCAGATCGTCCAGGCGCATGTCGCACCAGCTGTCGCTGATATTGATCCGGCGTGTGCCCTTGGCGAT
>JABDGA010000047.1 GCA_013286285.1 Alphaproteobacteria bacterium
AAGCCATGCTTGCTCCTCTGGCACATGGCGCCAGAATCGTACAAACACAGCCCCAGGCGGAACATGTCGCTGAACTGGCATATGCAAAATGGCAAAACGATGAGCGGGAATTTCCCATTTCCCCGGTTTATATCCGTGAACCGGACGCGAAATTGCCCGAAAAGGCACACTAAGCTTTAAGAAAATCGTCAGGCTTCATCATTCTGTAACATTTCTGTGTTATGTTTTAGATAGCCCTTATTTTAAATACGGAGACTATCGATGGCGACCACCACTCCTGATGCACCGGAAGCTCCCACTACGCAGCAACATCCTCCGATACCGCCCCAACCGACAACTAGCTCTATGCCGCAAGGGAATGCTGGTGCTGTGACCCAGGATGCAAATCCGGAGATCACTGAGGAGATAATTTTTCAAGAAAAGCACCAAATTATCCTAACCAAAACAGCCGCGCTTGGAGCGCAGGGACAGGAGCTCCTGCAGCGTTACCAGGACAACATCAAAAATATAATCGACGCCTGTAACGAGGAGCAGGAAAAGTTGATTAAAGACGCAACGGATAACGTAGGAAAAGTACGTAGAGGCGGCTTCATTAATATCGCAATCGCCACAGCCTCGACGATAGGAAGCGCGATTCTTGCCGCTGTTCTCTTCAAGAAAGATAATCCGAATAGAACAAAAGCGTTATTTACGGTTACAGGCGCAGGAGGCGGCACTGGTCTGGTTATGGTCACTGCCGATATGGTCAACAGAAACGCACGGATGCAGGTGCTCCAGGAAAATGGCCAGAATTCATTGGAGCAACTGCAGGATATAGCAAACTTACAAATGACAAGCCTGCAAAACCAAGTCCTTCTGTTGCTTAAAAACATGGAACAACAGCAACAAATGCAAGCGGCGGCGCAGAGAGCCGCACATAAACAGTCGGATATGCCACAGCATAGCCACAAGGAAGAAGGAAAACCGCATGATGGACAGGCAGCAATGCCTCAGCGTCCTTCTGATTCCTCACCTGATAATCAAACCGCCTCTTCCCAAAACTCAGATCGTTTCACGAAGGAGCAGGTCAATGCACTGCTTGGGCAGCCTAACTCGCCTACACAACAACCCGTTCCTCCAGAAAATACGGATACAAGCAGGCAAACCACTGGTAATTGGAGGGATAATGTTACCCCGCAAAGCAGGCCGCAATCCAGGGGGGATAGCAATGAACAGGCCATACGGCGGGAACAACTTGCTGCCGCAGGCGCGCAACAATCTATCTAACTCCTCCCGAAAGCGCGATTACTTGACCGGTAAGCGAAGGCTGCGACAAGATATAGCGCACCGCATCGCATATCTCCTGCGGCGAGCTAGTGCGCTGAAGCGGAATAGTCTTTTTTAGATTATCGAATGTATCTTGCTTATCCTGCTTGCCTGCAAGGCTTGCCCCCGCCGCCACTGCATTGATGCGTATATTCGGCGCCAGTTCGTGCACCAGAAGCGTTGTAACCTGCTCCAAGGCAAACTTGCTGACGGAATAAGAAAAAAACGCCTTCGCCAGCAGCGGGCCGTTCATGCCATCGGTAATATTGATAATGTTCCCCTCTTTACCCTTATAATGCGCCGCAAAACCCTGCATCAGGCGCAGGGGAGCAAACAGATTCACATCCTGCTGCGCCTGCCAGCTTTCCTGTGAGAATGTAGGAAACATATCCCGTTCAAACAGGGAGGCATTATTGACGAGACAATCCAGCGCCACGCCTTGTTCCGCCAGGGAAGGGATTAACTTGGTCAGAGCCTGCTCATCCCGTAAATCCGCCTGCACCAGTAAAGCCGTGCGTTTCTTTTGTTCAATGCATGACGCCAACTCCGCCGCTTCTTTTTGCGAGCGGTTATAGTGAATCGCCACATCCCAGCCGTCATCGGCCATGGAGAGGGCTATCTCCCTGCCAATACGCACCGCCGCCCCGGTAATTAATACAGTTTTCGTCATCAGGTGTCGGGTTCCAGGTGTCAGGTTCCAAGATTCCGCTGACACCTGGAACCCGACACCTGACACCTATAATTGAATTCCAATTCTATATCTGATAATGTGCTGCAAAACAAATGGAATCCACCATGCCGGAAACCGCACACCTGCCCGTTGTGATTATCCTGCTCGCCGCCGCCGTAGTAGCGGTTGCACTGTTCCGTAGGCTGCATGTGAGCCCGGTGCTCGGCTATCTAGCGGCAGGCGCGGCCATCGGGCCGGGGGGGATTAAGCATTATCTCCAACATCAGCGGCACCCGTTCCATCGCAGAGCTGGGAGTGGTTTTCCTCCTCTTCATCATCGGGCTTGAGCTCTCACTGGAACGGTTGACGGTAATACGCAAACAGGCCTATGCGCTGGGTATCTTGCAGGTCATCATCACTTCCGTTTTCATATCAGCGGGCCTCTATTTTGCCGGACTTGCCCTTAAGCCTGCGATTATCATCGCCAGCGGCCTGTCCCTTTCCTCCACGGCGCTGGTCATGCAGCTGGTGGATGAAAATAACCAGAAAGCATCGCAGCTTGGCAGGATATCGCTTACCATCCTGCTGATTCAGGATTTGGCGGTCGTGCCTTTGCTGGTGCTGGTTTCGGCCTTTGCCCATAATGGGACATCTATTTCGATAGTGCTTGCCACTGTGGGTATAAAGGCAGCACTGGCACTGATACTGATTTTCTTTCTGGGACGCATTTTATTGCGCCCGCTCTACCGCATGATTGCTGCGCTGGCTAACCCGGAAATATTCACTGCGCTCACGCTGCTGGTCGTGCTGGGCACTGGCTGGCTCACCTATCGCGCCGGTCTATCGCTTGCGCTCGGCGCATTTATTGCCGGCTTGCTGATGGCGGAAACCGAATACCGCCACCAGGTGGAGGCCGATGTCATGCCTTACAAGGGGTTGTTGCTGGGATTGTTCTTCATGTCTGTGGGGATGGCGGCGGACCTGCATGTCGTATGGAATAACTTCCCGTTGATTATCAGTCTGGCGATACTGCTGATAACGGTAAAAGCGCTGTTTATCATTCTCCTCTGCCGGGCGTTGGGCTTTGGCTCCGCCACCGCCATTCAGGGAGGCTGCCTGCTCGCGCAGGGCGGCGAATTCAGCTTCATCCTGTTCCGGCTTGCCGCCGACAATGATTTCTTACGCGATGATATGGCGCAATTGCTGACGATTATCGTGATAGTTTCCATGGCGCTCACGCCTTTTGTCGCCGCCATAGGCCGCTCTTTATCCCAGACGGCGGAATATAAACGCAGGCGCAAGGCCGAGGATTCCATTTCCGAGATGTTCGATATCCGCGACCACGTGATTATACTGGGATTCGGGCGCGTCGGCCAGACGATAGCCAAGTTGCTCTCGGCAGAGAATATCCATTACGTCGCGCTCGATATGCAGATAGGCACGGTGGCGAAAGCCAAAAAAATCGGGCTACCGGTCTATTACGGCGACGGCTCGCGCCGGGAGGTGCTGGGCGCCATCGGCATTGATCGCGCCAGCTCCGCCATCGTCACGCTGCATGATCCCGCTGCTGCCGAAGCAACCGTGCGGGCGCTGCGCGCCGCCGCGCCGCAGATGCCGATTATCGCCCGCGCCCTTGACCTGCAGCGTGTACGCATGCTGGAGGAAGCAGGGGCAAACGTGGCAGTATCGGAAATGTTTGAGACCAGCCTCCAGCTGGGCGGCGCATTGCTTAAATCCATCGGCATCGCGGATCAGGAAATCCTGCGTATCATCAAACTATTCCGCGACCGCGATTACGCCCTCGCGCAGGGCACGATTGAAGTCAGTGAGCATGACGGCCATACGCCGTATAATAAGATGCTGGTATTTCAGAAAGCGGAAGTAAGCGGCGCAGTAGTCAGGGAAAACGGCGAAGACGGATAAAATACAGGACTAATTCATAATCTATATGCGCTGGATCGTCAGGTTCGAACAGGGGAGAGTGCAGGCATTGCATAATCCTAAACAGGCTTTAGACAAGAGGTGAAGCTGATAACGGACGTCCTGGTTATCTGTTCGTTAAATTCCAATGTTGATTCGTAACCCCGGTATAGCATGGCCAGATTTGCAAAAAGGCCCCGGGTTTCGGCGTAAGATGTGTGGTATTATAGGTCGGATCCGGCACATCCAGGCACATGCCGCTGCCGTCCTGAGTAGTAAGAGAACCATTTTTTCCTAACGTCCATTTCTGGTTAGTGCCTCCGTTACATGGCCAGATCTGCACTAGAGTACCCTGGGCCTGGCTCCAGTTCGGCACATCCAGGCACATATTATTCTGGGTTCGGATTGTGCCGTCCGATTCAAAAGCCCATTGCTGGTTGGAGCCGCCATTGCAGTTCCATATCTGCACATGGGCTCCGCTGTTAAAGTTGCCTCCCGGAACATCCATGCAATAGCCGCCGATGCCCTGCACCACCATATTGCTTGCAGTCCCGGTGGTGCCTGCCGGAGAAGAGGGGGTTGGAGAAGGAAGCACAGGAGAAGTCGGAACGGGGGGAGAAACGGGAGATGTTGGATTTGAAGTGCCTCCTCCTGCAGGCGCTGTAATCGGAGCGGTGGCAACGCTGCCGCCCGCATTTCTCAAGACTTGAAGAATATCCGGCGTTTTTTCACTGAAATCGCAGCCGATATGATCCGTGCCTTTGCTCTGGAAACTCCAGAAGCTGCTCCCGATGGGCAATTCGGCAGGCGCATGCCCGCCAAGATCCGTCTGACCGTTTACGATATCTTCCATATCCTGCGCATGAGTCACCATCTGCGGCATGGTCGACCAATTATCAAGGTCGCCGCCACCTGTATTAAGACAGGCGCTCCAGGCGGCCAGGAACCAGGGTTTGTTAATCCCCTTACAAAAGCTCGTGACTTCAGGCATCGTGACATCGCGATCCCCTTTGCTATTGATCTCGGTTGCACAGATATCGTTATTGGGATCGGTCATGAGTGACTGCCACACCGACTGTGAAAGAAGGCCGTCATTGATATCGGACAAACCGGCCGTAGAGTGCAGATGGTTGGGATCATTCTGACGCAGATATGCAAGCATGGTGTGATAGAAACTGACCATGTCCGAGGCGGGACGGGGTTCCCCGAATATATTGATTAACAAGATGGTCGGATCGTTTTTATAGAGAACGCCGTTGACGTGATTGGTACGGTTAAGGATAAAATTGTAATAATTCGTCCACGCGCCGACCTCATATGCGCTACGCCCTTCCGCCGCAAGCGACTGTCCGAATTGCGATGTATTTAGAATCACGTGAATGCCATTTTTCGCTGCCCCGTCCATAAACATATCTATTTTATTCCATACGTCCGGAGAGGTCGCATTGCTTACGCTGCGGAATACATCGTCAAACTCATCCAGCTCCAGCGTATTGAGGTTCGCGGCATGGGCCGCGTTGAATATATCGGGATCCGTTATGCTCCCATTGTTATGGGTTACTACGCCGGAGTTGATACGATACGTGTGCCCATCCACACATATCTGAGCGCCCTCTGATGTGTTGCAGACCTGTGCGAAACCTGTAGAGTCTGCCTGCACCAGTCCCGGAAGCAGAAAACAGATCCAAAGCAAGAATACCCATCTGCCATGAAATAAAAAACTATGCTTCATAGACATGCCCATAATTTACTAAAAATTATTAGTATTATTCTACTTTATTACCCTTTTTATGGAAAGTGCAGATTTATGAATATAGTATGGCGTTTTTACCCTTTCCCCTACGGTAATCTGGACAAAGCCCCATCCCAAGAATACATGTAACATTCTGATTATTAGCAAACTAAAGAACATTCGCCTGCCATGACAAGGCTGGACTCCAGGGAATTCCAGGCAAGAAACCCGCTTACCCTCTTATGGCTCCGGATATACATTCTGCAAATCATTCGTAGACACGTAAGGAATAAAACCCTGTCGGCGTTCTGCCTTATAGATCCTCTTTACGCCATGCGTATCCGAAGGCAACCAGTAATCCAGCGTATAAACCTTGAGTTTCGGGAACTGCTTCCGGGCACCTCTGAGCAGGGCAATATAATCCCGATAAGTTGCATCCGCCACCACGACCGGCACTTTCGCGCCCGCAGGGATGTCGGTATACACACTCTCGGCCAACACCATATCCACATCCCCTCCCACTTCCGGAAGTATGTCAAACCCGCGGTTGATCATAATCTTCAGGTTTGGGTAACGCCTGTGTATGTCTTTAATCATGTGCACCGCCGCCTGCTTCATGCCCACATAGGTCACCGGATCGCCGTCCTCAAGCGCGGTGACACTGTCAACAGTGTCTATCATGATGCCGTTAAATCCCTGGGCGAGCACAGCGGGAATGAGTGTGTCGTTGACATATGCAGTCCATTCAGGCCTGCGGACATCCACCACCCAGCTTCCCCATTGCTTGTTTTCCTTAATGAAGAACTGTTTATCCTGCAACTCCTTGAAATAGCTGCGTGAGGAATTGACCTCGCCCAGGCTCATATAGGCAAGCAACGTTTTCTTCTTGTCCTGTAACGGTGCAAGCGGCGGATGGCTGTCGCTGTCAAACACTATCAAGTCAAAGGTCTGGAACGATTCCGGCGACAGAGCGTTATTATAATATACCACCCAATGTTCCGGACGCAGCATCCCATACACCACCATCAGCAGCGCACAAAGAAACATCAAAGCGGGAAAGAGATATAATTTTCGTACGCGACGCATAATAGCCAATCTTATCTACGGATAGCATGTTCTAGGCAGAAATTCCCCGAATACAAGCAAAACCTGAATAACCTAACAAATCCTATTTTTCCGTAACATATATAGGGATATCTCCCTCACAAATGTCACAGAATCTTCATTAGCCCACCTTCATCATTCATATTATATTTAACCAAGCGCTATTCTCAAAATATGCGCCATTGAAACAGCTAACTATAAGGAGAATGGTGATGGGTGCATATGATGATTTGGTTACAGAGGGAAATAACGAGAAATTGATAGAGGCCATAGACTATCTGGCAGAAGAAAGATATGGGTGGCGCACAAATGGCGTTAGCGGTGATCGTCTTGCTGAAATAGCAAAAGAAAAAGATGTTATTATTGCTACCGCACGAGACGCATTAGCAAAAGAGGCAGCAGAAATCGGTTCGAAAAGTATGATTGAAAGAGCAGCTAATACTAAAACATACCAATCTTCTTCAGCAATAGATCTTTCTGGCACCATGCGTGGCGATGGCACCATGGGGTATAGTTTTACGTCTGGTGTTGGTGCTCTAACTACAACGCACCACCGTTCAGGAAGAAACGTCAACACTACATCCATAGCGTTGACTGATGGAACCACAGAGGAAAGCGCTGAAGTAGCTAGAATAATACAGGAACTACAAACTTTTCTAGGTGCTATTGAGAATGACTCACATGGACATTTGATGAGTATGCCCCTCATAATAACCGATGGAATGGAAAGCAGGTCCAGTATTTCCGGATTGAGTGACACAGCAGCCATAGCGTTGTATCGTCTGCAGTTGCACAGAACGGGTGAGTTTGGCGAATGGGCGAAAAGAGTGGGACCGGAACTTGCCAGAGCGGGTGAGTTAGAATTTTTGGAGAAAGAGGTCAGGGCAATCTCCAGTTGGACACCGGCTCGTATAGAAAAAGAAGCAGCAAAAGCGCGCTCAAATTTCGGTAGACCTGCTGGCAGCACTATAGCTGATGACGCTCTAGGAGTAGAAGCCTCCCGTTTTGCCGATCAGGAAACACTAAGAAGAGGCAAGCCATCTCTTGGTAGTATCACTCCCCGTTCCACTTCCCATGCTCAGCAGGCAAAAGCAGAACGCGAACAACGTGATACAAATGGAATCAAGTTAGTATAACCTGCCGTAAAGCGTTTTTCACTGGATAGTCCGATCAAGCCTCGCTATATGATAAGTGGCTATGTCGCGCATATCCTATGTAAACGGGCGTTATGTCCACCATTCTCAGGCAATGGTGCATATGGAGGATCGTGGCTACCAGTTTGCCGACGGTGTCTATGAGGTCATCGCATTCTATAACCGCCGCTTGCTCGACGAAATACCGCACCTGGAGCGCTTGGAGCGTTCCCTTAAAGCCCTGGAGATTACCCCGCCGATGCCGCAAGCCTCGCTACGCTTTGTGATGCGCGAGTTGCTGGCGCGCAATAACCGTGAAGACGGCACGCTCTATATGCAGATTACCCGCGGCACGGCACGGCGCGATCATCCGTTCCCAAAACATACACGCGCCAATCTGGTGATGGCGGTGACCGGCCCGAAATGCCCGAAAGAAAAAGAAGTGAGCGAAGGCGTAAGCGTCATCACCCAGCCGGATCTACGCTGGGCGCGGCGCGACATCAAATCCATCGCGCTCCTGCCCAATGTACTGGCAAAGCAGGCTGCTACCCATGCCGGGGCGCGGGAAGCCTGGCTCATGGATGAGAACGGCTTCATCGGCGAAGGCGCCGTGTCGAATAACGCCATCGTCACTGCCAAGGGCGAGATTACCACCAGCCCAACTGACCAGCATATACTGGGAGGCATCACCCGCGAGGTCATGCTGGAACTCGCCCGCAAGGAAGGCATTAAAATCCTTCTCAAGCCGTTCAGCGTAAAGGAAGCAGAAGCGGCGGAAGAAGCGTTCCTCATGAGCACCACCTCCAATATACTGCCGGTCACCTGCATCGACGGAACAAAAATCGGCAGCGGCAGGCCGGGGAAAATCACGCTTCGGCTGCTCGAACTCTACCACGAACATATTTATCGCCAGACAGGAAAAAGATGAATCTTTCCGCACCGCAAGCCATTATATTCGACTGGGATAACACGTTGGTCAACACTTGGCCGGTCATACATGAAGCATTGAACAAAACCTTCACGGAGATGAAACGCGAGCCCTGGACATTGGAGATGGTAAAGCGGCGTGTCGCCCGCTCCATGCGCGATTCTTTCCCGGAAGTGTTCGGCAAAGACTGGCAGGCCGCCGCCGACATCTACCAGCAAAGCTTTCGTGCGATTCATCTGGAGAGGCTGGAAGCATTGCCGGGTGCGGCATCCATGCTTGAATTCCTGCAAGATAAGCCGGTGTATCTGGCCATTGCCAGCAACAAGAGAGGGATTAACCTACGCAAAGAGACGGCGCATCTGGGCTGG
>JABDGA010000048.1 GCA_013286285.1 Alphaproteobacteria bacterium
GCGCCATTGGGTCCAATAACCCCCACGATACCACCTTTGGGCAACCTAAAAGAGAGATTGTCGATCAACAGGCGATCCCCAAAGCCCTTGCTTAAACTTTCCGCTTCGATCACCAACTCGCCCAGACGAGGCCCGGGCGGAATGATAATCTGCGCGGTGCCGGGCTGCTTGTCCTTAACCTCAGCCAGTAATGTTTCATAGGCCTGCAGACGCGCCTTGCTTTTTGCCTGCCGCGCCTTCGGCGATTGCCGCACCCATTCCAGCTCACGGGCCAACTGCTTTTCACGCGAACTTTCTTCCTTCTCCTCCTGCGCCAGACGCTTCTGCTTCTGCTCAAGCCACTTGGTATAATTCCCCTCGTAAGGGACGCCCTTGCCACGATCCAACTCCAGAATCCAGCCGGTGACGTTATCCAGGAAGTAGCGATCGTGCGTAATCATCACGACCGTCCCCGGATATTCCTCAAGGTAATGCTCAAGCCACGCCACCGATTCCGCATCCAAGTGGTTGGTCGGCTCGTCAAGCAGCAGCATGTCCGGCTTCTCCAGCAGCAGGCGGCAGAGCGCCACGCGCCTGCATTCGCCACCGGAAATCTTGCTGACATCCGCATCCGAAGGCGGGCAGCGCAGCGCATCCATCGCGATCTCGATTTCACGCTCGATTTCCCAGCCATTGACGGCTTCAATCTTTTCCTGCAACGTCCCCTGCTCTTCTATCAGCCGGTTCATTTCATCGTCGTCAGTCACTTCGCCAAGCTTCATGCTGACTTCGTTGAACCGATCCAGTAGCGCCTTCTTGTCGCTTAAGCCCTCCATGATATTGCCCATGACGTCCTTCTTGGGATCGAGCTTCGGCTCCTGTTCAAGATAGCCGATCTTGACACCTTCCGCCGCCCACGCCTCGCCGGTAAAATCCTTATCCAGCCCGGCCATGATTTTAAGAAGCGTCGATTTACCCGCGCCGTTCGGCCCAATCACACCGATCTTCGCACCGGGGAAAAAGGAAAGCCATATACCCTCCAGCACTTTCTTACCACCGGCATAGGTTTTGCCGAGGTTTTTCATCACGTAGATATATTGGTAGCTTGCCATCGTATTGTGTTTCCTTGTCCATTATCCGAATGGAGGCATTAAATACAAGTGATTCAATATGTCCACAAAAAATGTAGGACTGTGTTTCATATCGAGCTGATTCGCGCATCCGTTTCCCGGTTGACGAGTCCGCCGTCAACCTATACACACTAAATGCGGAATGAATATTACCTGACTCAGAATACTCATTATGGGATTGCGCTTTCACAAGTCTATAAAGTTACTTCCCAGCATCCGCCTGAATCTTAGCAAAACAGGAGCGAGCCTATCGGTAGGCGAACGCGGGCTTACCTGCAATATCGGCAGGAAGGGTACGAAAGCGACCGTGGGACTGCCAGGAACAGGACTGTCTTACTCGTCCTATTCCTCTTATCAGAAAACCGCCAGCGGAGGCGTCGGCAGGGTGGTTCTGATTATCGCCGCCGTTGCGGCAATAGCTGCACTGCATTAGACGCAGCACAGGTTTACTGGCTTTGCATATTTTACACAGGCACCGGAGTTTGCAGCTCTTCGGAAAACGCCAGATGAGAGCCGGGAAGCACGGTTTTATTGCCACCGTGTTGTAAGGTAGTATCCCCCCTGAATGCCACCACTTCTTCCTGCTTTTTTTCTTCTGCCTGCATTTCATACAATTTTGCCAGTCTTTCCCTGT
The DNA here is from genome assembly GCA_013286285.1 of Alphaproteobacteria bacterium. GTDB lineage: Bacteria > Pseudomonadota > Alphaproteobacteria > Rickettsiales > JABCZZ01 > JABCZZ01. Next base: position 1,744 of record JABDGA010000048.1, read on the forward strand.
GCGCTGCAGTCATTTTTCCATCTTCCTGGGGCGTTGCAGCAATATCTTTCTTGTTTTCTTCCGTTTCGCGCCTATGAAATTCTGCCAATTTTTCTTTATGTTCCGGTTGCATCCTGCCGTCGCCCGGTTCAGTTTTAGCTGTGTTTTTCCTGTTTTCCTCAGCTTGCACGCCATGCTGCTCTACTAGTACTTTCTTATTCTCTGAATATATTTTTTCCTCACCCGGCTTTATGGTAGATTCTATCGTCGATTCCTTCACTCCGGCTTCCTGTTCATTACGCCAACCGGTGACCATCTCTTCAAAACGCTTCTGCTCACGTTCAATCTTTTTATTCGCCCCCAGTACATAACCTGCGAACCAGCCAAATCCCCCTCCTACCTTTTTCAAATCCATTTTCAGGATATCAATATCCGATTTGAGCAGGGTTTTATCCAGCCCTTTGCCGGTGAAATGTTCCTTCAGTTCCTTCGTAAGCGCTTCCTGACGATCTCCAGGAACCCCACCCTGCTCCCAGTATTTGGCACGTATGGTATTCAACTGATCGGTAAACTTGCGGACATTTTCCCCTTTAAGTTCCGTGCCTGCAGCATGAGCGACAGGGCCGAGCACAGTGAGAGTAAGGGCTTCCAGTTGCTCCGGCTTCTCATCCGGATTGCGGACGGCATATTTGATGGTGTAATCCAGCCCCTCACGCAGGCCGAAATAATGATTGCCGGTCGCCCCCGTCATCCACTTCAGCCCTGGAGTTATCACGTGGCGATCCTGCATGGCCAAAGTCTTGGCCATCAGTGGATTTCCGTAGGAAACAGGCGGCACAAGATACGTGCCCAATGCCGAGCCGGGTATGGCGGTAAGGGCGACAACAGGAGTGATGGACTTGCCCTGATATGCCCGGGTACGGGCCAGAACACCCTCCAACGAATCTGTATCCGCTTCATTTCTCCTGTCGGCGGAACGGTAGGCATGGTTGCTGCCTATGACCACACCAACAGCACAGGCAGCCGCAAACAAATAATCCCCAGCCAGCTTCAGGTACTTGTTATTCCCTTGCAGTTGAAACTTGTCCGTCACCATCTTCTGCATGCCTCGGCTTGCGAACATGCCGGCAGTACCTCCGGCCAGAAGGCCGAACGCCGACCAGAAACGGTGTACCGGAACCACGGCAAGCGCCATATCGCTTATGGTGGCGACCGCGTTCAGCACCGGTCCGCTTATGAGTCCTTTTTTCTTCTCCAACGCAGTTTTCTTTTCTACGGCAGCCACATATTCTTTCGCCGCCAAGCCGTCCAGATCCTTTTCCAACCCCGCGGCGTCTTTCTTTGCCTTCTTGGCACGATCTTTTGCTCCGAATCCTATAGCCGATCCGATGATGGCGGCTACCGAAGCCAGTTCGATGATTGCTATCTTGCTGCGGCCTGTCGTGTCAGTGATTTTGATATTGGGAACTTTTTTGATGAGGTTCGTAGCCATGGTTTTTGCAGAGTTCACAGACCAGAAAGATTGGTTCAGGCCGGTGCCATAGAAAAGCCCAGTCACTCCTGAAACGCTGGAAAGCCAGGCAGTCGCCCCTGCCCAGATTCGCCATATCAATCCTTGCTTATATGCGGACTGGGCGGCATTCCTGACTGTGATGTCACCAGCAGAAAGGCCTTTCATCTTTCCAAGCGCCGCCATATTCTCCGTCGTGCCGTTCTGCACGAAAAAATACGCGCTGCCGCCGATGGCTCCCAATGCGCCGCCTATGCCGGGCATTAATTTATGCACTATCGTAAGCACCCTGTCTTTAGTGCGGTCGGAATAGGGATTGGATTTAATGATGCCATGCAAAGGTCTAAGAAGTATAAAAACCTTTTCCCTTGGTATTTCCTCATAGTGACTGCCATTGATTTTATGGCCGTACATGATATCGGCGATATATTTAAGCCCGATGAAACCAGCCGCCATCCCAATCACATTCAGGAAACGGTGCATGGTGGGAAGACCCAGGGTAGTAAGTCCCCGGATAGGCTTTTTATTTTCATTCAGGACAGCAGCGGGCTGCGCCTGAAAACCACCCGCAAATTTACTCAGGCGATCCGCAAGGTCACTTATGATGCTTTTGTTTCCACCAGCCATGGCACACCATTTCTATTATGCATTAGCATCATACCATTTTGCACCTCTTAGGCTCAATCTAATAGTATGATATTACTTGAAATTTAACATAATTGTAACAATTGCACTGCTTCGTATACCAATCGGTTGAACACCCATACAAACATTCTGCAGCCGATTCCTTACATTGCTTATTTGTAACATTATGGAATCATTCCGTTAATAATGCATGGTATACGATTGTCATGTTATTAATTTTCAGGAGGTTTTATGCGTACATATCTAGCCTATGCCCTACTGGCGGCACTGAGCGTGCCACTGGTGCCGGTAGCTGCCCTTGCCGACGATCATGACCACAGACATGAAGAGCACCGTCATGAAGAGCATCGCGAAGCGAGAGAATGGCACCACCACCACCATACTTACAGTGATAGTTATTATATGCCCCATCCCGCTGCCTTTTATGCACCCGCACCAGTTCCGGTTGTAATTGCTCCTGCTTATGTGCCAGCACCGCCACCATCTATTAACTTAGTGATTCCTATTCATTAAATCATTTTTGATCTACACATTTACATTGTGTCATTGCGAGCCAGCAAAGCTGGAGCGGTAATTCAGAAATCGATCGTTTTGGCAAGGACGGGGTTGCTTTGCCTTCGGCTCGCAATTGACAGATAACTTACAACACTTATACTCATTCTTCTAAATAAAAAGACACCGTCATACCGCTGCTTGACAGCGGTATCTCATGGAGAAAGCCTGAGATTCCGGCTTTCGCCGGAATGACAGATATGTATTGGAATTTAGGCAAGTGAGTATAAATGCAGGGATTGACTTAATCATTCCGTTCCTTGAGATAGATTATCCGTCGGCAGTATTACCGGCAATTAAACTCGCCCTTACAGGAAATAGTAGGAACCGGCCTAGGAGTCGGCCCCGGTCTGGGAGTGGGAATGGGAGTTGGCGTAGGGGTTGGAACAGATGGGGAAGTGGCATCGGTAGCGCTTTTATTACCGGGGTTCGCTTTATTCCCCTGCCCTAACTGGCTTTGAATCTGCTGTATTAATGCGGTAATCTCCTGTTCGATTTGCTGCAATTCCTGTATGAGGGCACTTATACTGCTACTGCCAGCACCTGTAGTCGTAACAGGGATAATAGGAGTAGGGCTAGTCCCACTAGTGCCAGTACCGGTAACAGGAGTCGGAGTGGAGACTACAATAGGGGTAGTGACAGGCGTGGGTTGCGGGTTAGAAACAGGATCCGTGCCGGACGGAGTCGGTGTCGGGGCAATAGGTGTCGTAACTGTGGTAGGAGTTGGACTGGGAGTGGAAGTGGGAGTTGCGGTTGGAGTGGGACTAGCGCCGCTACTGCCTCCCGTAGGAATCGGAGCTCCTACGGGAACTACTGTAGAGCAATTGCTGGTACAGTGCTCCCATGCCCTTACATAGTCAATTTTCATGGATGCGGGATATATGCCATTCGCAGGGTTTCCAGTGGGATAGTCGCCTCCCACCGCCAGATTGATGATTATATACTGCGCCTTAGTGGAAATATCATTGTTATCGTTATTATACTGTCCGATCTGCTTGCCATCCAGATACCAGGTAAGCGAACCGGGTTCCCAGTCCAGCCCGTATATATGGTAATCCTTCGATAAGTCCGTACTGGCGGTAAAGTCATTACCGGGACTTATAGTATCACCGGAACCGCCGCCGTCGGGATTCGCATTAGGGCCGGTCGCCGGGTGGAAATGCATATGATCTACTGTAGTATCCGTATCAAGGATTTCAAAAATATCGATTTCCGGTGGATAGGATCCGTCATCATCCAGCAGCCAGAATGCCGGCCAGAGACCGGGGCCTGAGGGCACTTGTGCGCGTATCTCTACATAACCATGCTGAAAAGAAAATCCCTGGAAGTTGCTGGCACTGCCAATAGGCAAAGAGCCGGATCCCCCTTTCGCTGACGGGCCGGTCACTATCATTCCTGACGCGTATTTCTGCCCATCGGTGGGGGTATTATTTGCGGTCAATACCGCGCTGCCATTACTCACCGTCACACCGGTGGGAGTATAGACTTCTTGTTCCGCCTGGTCATGCTTACAATCGTTAGTACCTGATACCCCAAAATTGGAAAAACAGGTGCCCCATTTAGTCTTGTCTAACTCCGTGCTGTCGAATTCATCCTCAAATAAAATATTCCAGCTTCCGCTTAACCCAGAGGCAGCAGCATTCGGTCTTTGATATGCGGATTGTGCCGGTTCAGCAAGGCCAACCATGCCCGCCATAGCAGTCGTGGCCAATAAGGCCAATATGCCGGAGTGAAAGAAATTAGACCTCTGATTCTTCATTACCCAACCCCATTATTATGTAGTATTAGTAACAGTTTAACACAAATAAACTATTTTATCACCATAAGAATTATAAACTTTTTATTACACCTGTACATCATGTGGTATCAGCCTTTTCTTTACAAAATTCCTTAAGGTTCATACGGATTTTTAATTTTTTTCCGGTGTAAAATACGTGATATCTATTACAAGGAGGTTTTATGCTTAATTGGATCATCACTTTTTTCGTTCTTGCCATCATCGCAGCATTTCTGGGATTTGGCGGACTCGCCGGTACTTTTGCCCAGGTGGCGCAATTCCTGACAGGCCTGTTCCTGATTTTATTTCTGGCGGGTCTCCTATTCAGCCTTATCACCGGCAGGCGAAGCAATTTGCCGCCGCTCTGATAAGCAGGGGTATGATTAACAAAAAGGCTGTCATAACCATGACAGCCTTTTTTTATACCTAAATAGAAATCTGCCGTCCTACTTCAACCAGGGAATCGGACGGAAGCCGGAAATAGTCGCTGACATGCAGGCAGTTGCGTTGCATGAAGGCGAAAATCATCACCACCCATTTCGGCAGCCCTCTACGATCCTCACGCGGCACCACTGTTTCATGGCCCACATAATAGGTGACATCGGAGAGATCCAGTGCGCAGCCATGCGCACGTATCTGCTCCACCAGCCTGGGGATATCCGGTCTTTCCATGAAGCCGTAGGCTGCATCCGCACGCCAGAAAAGAGGGGCGATTTCCCCGATGGTCAATCGTCTGGAATCCGCAACCCAGGGCACGGACTCCGTATGCACCGTAAGCACCAGCAGGCGCTCATGCAGCGTCCGGCTATGCTTTAAGTGCCATGCCATCACCGGCGGCACGTCCTGCTTGGTGCGGGTGAGAAAAAGCGCGGTTCCCGGCACGCGCGGAATTTTATTCTGGACAATATCGTTCATGAACGTGTTGAGCGGAACGACATACTCCTGCACCCGCATATACGCGGCTTCCGCGCCGCAATGCCAGATATACATGAACCCATAGGTGACTGCCGCCAGCACTACCGGCACATAGCCGCCGGAGGTGATTTTTGAGAGGTTGGAAGTGAAGAAACCTGCATCTATGATAATAAATCCGCCCGCAATCGCACCTGCCCGAAAGACACTCCATCCCCAGATTTCACGCATGGCGATAAAGAGCAATGCCGAGGTAGCGAGCATGGTGGCGGAAACCGCAATGCCGTAAGCTGCCGCCAGATTATCCGACTTCCCGAATCCGATTGCCAAAGCGCAGGTAACCATCATCAATATCCAGTTAACCACCCCCACATAGATCTGGCCATACCCTTCTGCAGAAGTCTGGGTGATTTGCAGCCGGGGCAGCCAGCCCAGCTGAATCGCCTGCCGGGTCATAGAGAAAGCGCCGGTAATGATCGACTGGCTGGCAATGATGGTGGCAATAGTGGCAAGCAGCACAAGCGGTATGAGTAGAAAAGAGGGGCATAGCCGATAAAAAATATTATCCGATGTCGGCGCGCCTTCCAGCACCAGCGCCGCCTGCCCGGCATAATTGAGCACGAGGCTCGGAAACACCAGCCACGACCAGGCGCAACGGATGGGAACCGCACCGAAATGTCCCATATCGGCATAAAGCGCCTCCGCTCCGGTAACGCAGAGAAATACGCCGCCTAACACCATGAATCCGACCAAGCCATTGGAAAACAAATAGTGCAGGCCATATAACGGATTTACCCCCAGCAATACGGAGGGGTGGCGCGTAATTCCCCATATGCCCAGCAGGCCGATAGTCATAAACCAGAGCAGCATTACCGGGCCAAACGCTTTGCCGATTCTTGCCGTTCCCTGTGGCTGGATAAAAAACAAGCCTATCAGGATTGCGACAGAAGTGGGCAAAACATACGGAGTAAAGGAAGGATCGACAATATTTAAGCCTTCAATAGCCGACAATACAGAAATAGCCGGGGTAACCGCCCCGTCGCCATATATCAGCGCCGCGCCGCAAAGACCGAACGCTACGATAAACGGGCGGGGTTTAAGCTTCACGCCCAGCAGCGCCATGAGGGCCAGTATGCCGCCCTCCCCGTTATTATCTATACGCATGGCGACGTTGACGTATTTGACGGTTGTTACGATGACCAGCGTCCAGAGGATAAGCGAGAGACACCCTAGCGCCACCGCATGATCCGGAGTATTGCCAGCAAGGCCAAGAACGGTTTTAAATGTATAAAGGGGGCTCGTCCCGATATCACCAAATACGACACCCAATGCGGACAGACTCAATGCCATTATGCCTGATCCGGAAGAGGCGTTATGTCGTGTCTCAGGAACTATATTTGGCATAAGGAAAATATGAATAATAATGTTCCGACTATACACACGCCCACCGTGTTTTCAACGCCGGAAACCGCCAGGATGGCTTTAACTTATAGGCTACTTATGCGATGACAGGGCTTTCCTACGTGGTTTTTATAACGAGAGTGCCTATAGTACCGATGGTTGATTATGATTTCAGTTCCACCTGTTACCAAAGGGAGACCGTATGTCCGAT
>JABDGA010000049.1 GCA_013286285.1 Alphaproteobacteria bacterium
ACGAGGTTATCCCCCCGTAACCGCAACTTTTGATACAAGAACCGCTGCCAAACACTGGGGGCAGCGCATTGAGGCGGAAATGAGGGAAGGAAAGTATTTTCCAAACGCGAAAGCGAAGAAGCACACCATTCCCGACTTGATTGACCGCTATCTAGAAAAGCTGAAAGCGACGAATCGTCGCAGACATGACGAGGTATTGCGTCTGCTGAACTGGTGGAAGGTAGAACTTGGGCATATCGTGCTCGCACATTTCAAAAGTGAGGATGTAGAACAGGCACAGCATAAGCTGTTTTCCCGGCAGCGATTGAAGAAGGATGCAGAAGGCAACAGTAAGCCGGTTCCGATTTCACCATCTACCATTAACCGATATATGGTGGCACTGCAAACGGCGGTAAACTACGGCATCCGCCCCCTCAAATGGCTAAGCTACAATCCTGTGACGGAGGTTGATAAGCTGGAGGAACCGGAAGGTGTCGTACGCTTCCTGAGCGAAGAAGAGAAAAACAACCTGATTGCTGCGTGTAGAGCCAGCAAAGATCGTCACCTTTTCACTATTGTCCTGCTCGGCATTGCTACTGGCGCGAGGAAGAATGAAATCCGCTCGATGCGATGGACGGATGTCAACACCGATTGCACACTCGTGACACTGCCAAAGACGAAGAACAAGAAAGTCCGGTCCGTGTCGTTGAGCGGCCCAGTTCAGCGGCTGGTAAAAAAGATGCGTGAGGAACGGGAAGACGGTCAGGTTTTTCTGTTCCCTTCGCCCAATAATCCCGACAAGCCATTGGACTTCCGGTCAGCTTGGCGGTTTGCCGTTGAGAAAGCCGAGGTAAAAAATTTCCGCTTCCACGATTTGCGCCACAGTTTCGGTAGCTATATGGCGATGAATAATGCCAGTACCCTCATCATTGCAGATGCGATGGGGCATAAAACCTTGGCGATGGTACAGCGATACGCTCATCTCGCAGAATCACACACCGCTAACATTGTCGCCAAGATGGCAGAAAAGGAGTTGGGTCATGTCGAAATCTGACTGGAAAGAACTGCCAGAGTGGAAGAATCTGGAAGATTACGCGTTCATGGAAGGCGAAAAGCCGGAAGCTTGGGCATGGGAGTTCTTACGGCGTAATCCCGATTACCGGACAGATTGGCAACAGGCAAAAGTGAGTGGAGAAAAACATATTTATGACCCACCCAAGAAGGCAGGAGAGCTTGAAGATCAGTGGATGTGGCGTATTGGTGTCAAGGAAAACGGAAATCCGCAAAAAATACTCAGAAAGACGTTTCTTGCCCGGAAATGGGGTCTAGAGCAGCTTTACGATCCCTATGCATCTTATACACAGGGCGTATCTTTTAAGAAGCTAGAGTACCCCCATCTGATTTTCTTCCCCGAAGAGTTTAGTGACCTAATTGACGATGAAGATTTCGTTGTGGACGGTACGATAAGAAATGGCATCCAGCGTGTGGCTAGTAATCGCGCTGTCGTGGTGTTTGATCTCACGCCGACAATCGGAGCGCAAATCAAGATTGCTGCGAAAAAGTTGCATCGTTGGCAAACGCAGATGAATAATGCAAAGAAAATAAAAATAGAAAGCCTCGGTGTTAAGCCGGAAAAATGGCTGAGACACCTGCGAGTGTTGGATGCGCTGAGAGCACAGCCCTCCGCCACCTATCAAGAGATAGGTCGAACATTAGGCGGGGCGCAGAACAAAGATGCACCGCCTGATAAAGTCCGTGACGACGGGGACAGCTTTGTCGAATCTGCACGCAGGATGGTAAAAAGCGGCTATAGAAAAGTTTTGTTATCCAAGAGCACCCCTGACACGCCACCCCCCTAGTATTCAGGGGGAAGCGCATTGCCGGACTTTATCCTACAGTCTCCATTGTAATGATGAATAATCACCAACGATGGAGATACAGACAATGAATACCCAAGCATTACTGAACGAAACAGCACTGTCAACCCCTGCCCTCTTGCCGCAGCAGATTTTTTTTCCGGTCAAGGAATTTGTAACGCTGCCAGAGTTTGCTTTTCTAACGGAAAGCAGCATACGTCACCTGCTATTCAATAGCCGTACGCGCTACAGCACATCCGGTGAAACTGTACTCGGCAACGGCTTGGCAGAATCCGGTGCGATCATTCGCGTCGGGCGCAGAATACTGATCGACGTTCACAAGTTCCGAGAGTGGCTGATAAGCCAGCGGGAGATAGTCGTCCCTGCATAGTACGCACTTGGTGCAACTTACCGACAACCACGAATAGTTTTCAGGAAAATATTATGACTGACACAACAAGCCCCGGCGTGGGCGTGAACGGTATCCTATTGGCTCATCAAAGCCAGGTTGAGCAAGCCATTGTAGAGGGGTTGAAGAAACTTGGAATCAAAACGGACGGAAAATTTATTCCATTTCTTACCCCGAAGCAGCTTGCCCAGTTACTGAACCTCTCAGAAAAAACGCTGGAGCGTATGCGAAAAGACGGTAGCGGCCCGCCATTCACAAAAATTGGCAACAAGCGCATCCGGTATTCGATACCGAAGCTGGAAACATGGCTGAAAGAGAGGACATTTCAGTAAGCCGCGACCACGCAGGATTCCCCACCTGCTCTAACAAGAGGGGAAGATGATGAGAGACAACACAACAATAATACGATGAAAGGATAATGATATGAAGAAGATAACCAAGAAAATAATGAATGGTATAGGTAGCAATGACGATAACCCCATCATTACTTCCCCGATGGCGGACAAACTGAGTGGCGTGATTGATATGCCGGACGAGAAACTGCATGGCTTGATATATAGCATTGTTCTCGGATGGTTGGAAGAACACGAGTTGGGCATTGTTAAAGCCAGTGGAAGTAGTAAATATCCCCTCGCCGTTAAAGTCTATTACCCCGGAGCAGATGGCATAATACACCTGAAAAGTCCGTTCATGCTGCTACAGTTCACCAGCAAGAAAGCATCCAAGCGACAGATACGCTTTGAATATAATCCAGCGTATATGACGGCGAAGGGCGAAGAGCACTTAGATGGTATGTTCTGGCAACTGTTTGGCATAGACACTGGGTTTTATGATGTTCTCACCCACGCCAGGTTTACGCGGGTGGATTTTTGTATGGATATTTTGTTCCGTAACCTTGAGGATTATTTATTCCGGTCGCAACATTCAAAAATATCCAATAGCTGGATGGAATTTACAACAACAGGAATATTAGACACCATTACATTCGGGAAACCCGGCAATAATCAGGTCATCATCTATAACAAAGCAAAGCAGGTACACGGAAATGCTGCCGAATATGGTACGATCAGGATTGAAGTGCGCCGCCGTACCAACCTCACTATCAAACAACTTGCGGCATTTCCGAACCCTTTTGAACGGATAAAGGTTTATTCCCTGCGTTGCAAAAAACCGCCATTTGGGGAAGCACATTGGCGGGCATTTCAGGACTCCTGCCGTTTACGTGGCGTAAATAACGCCATCAAACATCAACCTATAAAATGCCGCAGCATACTGAAAAAGGCTCTTTCCTCCCAATGTGTCGCGTGGTGGGGAGATGCTATCAAAGACTGGGATGACTTGCTTACAGATGCGCTCGATAAGGCTGGTCTACTCAATATCCCTGATCATGCGCCATCGCTTACCATTGTGAACGCTGCTGGCTATGCGGCTTAGAGTCGCCATTGTCGGGATATTGCACAGCAGGTGCATGATGATTTTGGGCTGATAGCCGTTACTTTTTACGAAACGCATCGCACCTGCTTCTCTGTGAGTTTCCGATGGTAATAAGCAACGGTAATTTGGGGGCGAAACGGTAGCAATACCGTTTAGGGCGGCAGGATGGGATGCAACAATGATTTTTGAATCAGGCAGGCGTGTTACGAGGCGTTTTTTCATCCAAAGCAGAACGCACAGTGAGGCGAATGCGGCGGTAATGTAAAATTCAGCAGGCCGGACGGTAATTTCATTGACCACGGTCGCCAGCATGTCACGATTTTTCTGCGATACACCATCACATCAGGGAGGAATAGATGACAGGGTACGACGCAGAGAAAATACTTAACGATCTCGAACCTGCCGTTGCGGCAATAGATGTCCAGCATATAACACCGTTACCTGTTGACCGCTGGATCGCTTCCAGTTGTATGCAGAAGAGCATCCGGCGCGGGAATGTGAAAACAGCGCAGCGAGCAGCCCTTGCCTACTGGATGCAGGACAAGCGATCGTTCTGGAACCGTTTAGGGATCGTCTGCATGGAGGATTGCGGCGTAGCCAGTCCTGATCTCATAGTGCAAACCCTGACTATCAGTAATGCTCCTGCATGGCGAGCAAAGCATAATGACTGGAAGGTAGCTGCGTATCTGGTGCGCCGCATGTGTGAAACGGTGAAGATCAGACTATGCGATGAAATGTATTCGATAGCAGGCAGTGCGCCAGAGTATCAGGCATACCGTCAGGTAATGGGCAAGGCCAGCAATGAAACGCTGGCAGATAATGTATTGCATGATGGAACATCGTTACCAGAAAAAGCCATATCCTTGTGGTTGCTGGCGGGCAGCAAGAGGTATCCGGCGGATAATATGCCAGAGCGTAACGCTTCACTCTATGCAGCAGTAGATGCGCTGCGCTCCCTGCACGCACCGCACGACCTGACGGAAGCCTGCATTGCCAGCCTACGTAGATCGCAATACCCGCTGGCCTTGTTCACGCCGTTGTTGTGGACAGAGCTACAGCGGCATTCCCTGACGGAAGTACAGGATCAATTTCAGCCATCGCCTGTTGAGCAGGACATTCCGCTTATCGCACTGGACGGCTTCACACGCATTGGCAAACATTCCTTCGCCCAGCTTCAAAAAACCATACCGGGACTCAAACCCTTCACCACCCGACAAACAGCACTCAGCGCATTTTTCAGTGAGGGATACTGCGTCAACCAACGCCTTACCTCCACATCGCTCGAAGCCTACCGTACTGCCGGAGAGATTATCGATATTGAAGCAGCAGGATTATGTGTTCCATCCTATATGGAACTGCGTGAATGCCTCACCAGCAACCTGCATGTACTGGAAGACATCCGCCGGAAACGGTTACGGGCATATCTGAAAGAAGCGGCATGAACGGGCTAACGCTGCCATCACCTCATGCTCTACCGTCCGCCGAGGTACGCCATTATGTAGAGAATGCGCTCAGTGACAACACCCGCAAAGCCTACCAGAATGACATGGCGCATTTCCTCGCATGGGGTGGAACCGTTCCAGCCAGCCCGGAGATGATTGCAGCCTACCTGAGTGACCATGCAGGTGTGCTTGCCATTGCCACATTACAGCGGCGGCTGGTCAGCATCACGAAAGCACATACGATGCAAGGATATGCCGATCCGGTAAAGAGCGATCTGGTAAAGCTGACCATGCGTGGCATTCGGCGCGTTCATGGCAGGCCGCAGGATCAGGCATCGCCGATACTGAAAGATGATCTCACCGTAATGCTATCGCATATCCCGGATACAGTGAAGGGCAAGCGCGACAAGGCATTATTGCTGCTTGGCTTTTGCGGCGCGTTACGGCGAAGCGAATTGGTGGCGGTACGAGTGCAGGATATGGAATTCACTACGCAAGGCATCATCCTCATGCTTCCCCGATCCAAAACCGACCAGAATGGGCAAGGCAAAAAGATCGGTATTCCGAAGGGACGCGGGCGCATTTGTCCGGTACTGGCCGTTACTGACTGGCTTTTGCACATGGGTTCTAGCACTGGGGCAGTATTCCGCTCTATTACCAAGGGCGGGGTTATATCGGATGCGCCTCTATCGGATCGGGCAGTTGCCGGCATCATTAAGCACTATGTACATAAAGCCGGACTGAATCCCGAACGCTATAGCGGCCACTCGTTACGAGCAGGGCTTGCCACCTCCGCTGCCCAGCACGGCATAAGCTCATGGAAAATCCGCCAGCAGACCGGACACAAAAGCGATTCCATGCTTGCCCGCTACATCCGCGAAGGCGACCTGTTCACGGATAATGCAGCAGCATTGTTCTAAATCCTTGATACTTCAAGCCTCTCATTATAACATATCTCTGCGTTTCCAATAGGAAACGTCGGGACTTTAGAACCCCGCTGTTATCGGTGCGTGTCCGTTATCACGTCGTTTTTCTCGACCCTTTTAGGGCCGGGATGCGACGGTGGATGTCCAAACCTCGCGGTTAAAGACCGTCGCGGTCGTATAACAGCGGCTTCTAAAATCCCGGCTGCCAGAGAAATCTGGTGGCCGTTTGTTTTTAACAATGGGGATGTAAATGAAGAAGCTCACACTAATAACCGTATTTCTGACACTGGTAGTCTATGGCACAGAGGCCGTTGCGACTGAGGGACTGATAATGAAGACTATGCCAGCCTGTCGTAATCAGGACACATTAATGCAGTTAGGTAAACTTTCAGGAGAAGATAAAGAGGCCTATCAAAAACTGCTGTTTATCTCTCAGGCATCTGGTGAATGCGTAATGCTTATAGAAGGGAAGATGGTGTTTCTGGAAGGCAATCAATCGGGTCTTACAAAGGTAAGGCAAAAGGGGAACACATCCGAATACTTGACGTTTCCGGGGGCAGTGCAATGAAAAACCTCATATTGATAGGAATGGTAGCGGCACTGGCAGGATGTGCCATAGACCCGCATACTCCAGACAGAGGTATGCTGGATTGGTACTTAAAGACAGCCCCCGGTGCAGCTACCCCAAGTAGTTCAGGTATGAACTATTGCGGAGCCACGGATGAGATAGGACGTTGCAAGGATTGGAGTAAGAAATCCGATATGTGTATAAATCCGTTAGGGATTAATGCACAGCCGCCGATCGTCCCCTGTGCCTCGATAAAGCAGGAAGGTAAGTGACATGAAAAGGTTTTTCCTGTTGGCCGTGTTGATAAGCCTGGCTGCGTGCAAAACAGAAGAAGAGCGTCAACAGAGCATTGCCGCACATCTTGAGCAACATAGGCGGGATTTGGATGCCAGCACCATAAGCATATACGGTCACTTGCCGCACCCGCAGGAGGATTCCATCCTATCGCGGACGGAAATCGCTTGCCATCAGACCTATGATTTAGAAAGGGAATGGCTATATTCACTGACGCAGTTAAAAGATAGCCAGCACGACACCGCCGCCTATAATGAACTGAAACGTTCCTTGATTGCCCAGCATCGTTGCCGGATGTTTAAGAAAGGCACGAAGGTCTTTGTCACTGGTGAAAATTTGATAGCAGGGTATATATATTTCAGGGAGAGAGGCAGCGCATACTATTACGCGACATATAACGATGCTATAAAATAGCTGCATCTGCATAGTGCTTTACCTCCGGTAATCATCAATTATCGGAGCCTAATCTTTTCAAGTAATAACGCTGGGGCAAAGGCTTAATAAGGCCTGTCCATCACGCAACTACCTTCGAAGCAAACACGCAAGGTTCCACCGTTGCCGGTGCAGCCAGAATAGGCCACCAGAACTTATGCCCCGACCAGTTAAGCTCCCTAGTACCTTCCTGTTGTAGCAGCACCAGAGCAGGGAGAGAACGAGGAGGATTAAGCACCCGGTTTCGGGTGGCAGTACCCAAAATTGATAAACCCGACTTATCGCCTGATTTAGTGCGGTCAATTCTACGACCTGTTGCGGCTAACAGCAGCACTTTATCATCAGCCGTGCCGTAATAATCCAGCAACGCCCGCATGGCTTGCCATTCAAATTCATCGCCATCGAATTCAAATGTTTTTTCGATTTCATCGATAATGCGTACCGCATAAGCCTTATCAATCTCTATAAACTGCTCCGTATTATGCCACAGGGGAGAAATCAGATCATTTAGAGCAGCTTGTGCCTTTGTCATAACAGTACCCGTCTTAGTCTGAAAGCCAGTTGGCAAAAGCAGCCCATCCGGCTTGATAGCCACAACATTACTAAGCAGTACCTTGTTAGGTGCGCAGGGTCTCACACCCTGAGTACGGTCAGTCTGAATAAATACCACTCCTTTATCATGAGCACCAGACTCGAACGCTTCGCGTAACGCATTCTCAAGTTGGTTAATGGTATACAGGCGATTATAGACAGCCTGCGAGGTGTAAAATCGAGTGACGGCCAGATCGCGGCGATCACGATTTCCATACATCCTTGAATGCTGAAGCACTGTATCAGCCTGCATAGTCCTTGGATTCCGGCCATAATAAAAGGCTATGAGATGGGGAATGGTAATCCCTCTGTCAAGAATGTTGCCCCCGACAAAGATATTGTATGGCGTTCGCAGGCTAAGTTCTGCGTTTTTATCCAGCAATGCCATAACATCTTTATCAGAATTAACTTTTTCACGCACAACTTCGTCGCCTTGCAACGCATCAATAAATTCGTTAAAAATACCATCTACAGGTGGCATCCGGCCACGATCTGCTCCCACGGAGATGCTTAAATCGCTATAGGCCTCATCAAATAAAGAGCGGAGCTTATCGGGTTCAGAGTCAGCAGCTTGTACAATAGCACCGAG
>JABDGA010000050.1 GCA_013286285.1 Alphaproteobacteria bacterium
GTCGTAAAGCCATGCTTGAAGATATCGCCATCCTGACCGCTGGCGAGCTCATCAGCGAAGAACTCGGCATCAAACTGGAAACCGTAAAACTTCCGATGCTCGGCAAAGCGAAAAAGGTCGTCATCACCAAGGAAGATACGACCATTATCGACGGTGCCGGACAAAAATCCACTATTGAAGCACGCTGCGCTTCCATCCGCGCTCAGGTCGAGGAAACCACCTCCGATTATGACAAGGAAAAGCTGCAGGAACGTCTTGCCAAGCTTTCCGGCGGCGTTGCCGTCCTCAAAGTCGGCGGATCGAGCGAAATCGAGGTCAAGGAACGCAAGGATCGCGTAGACGACGCCCTGCACGCGACCCGTGCAGCCGTGGAGAAAGGCATTGTCGCAGGCGGCGGCGCTACCTTGCTTTATGCAAGCCGTGCATTAGATAAGCTCAAGGCTGCCAATGATGATGAAAAAGCCGGTATTAATATCGTCAAGCGCGCGCTTCAGGCACCGCTCCGCCAGATTGTGGAGAATGCCGGTCTCGACGGCGCAGTCGTCGCAGGCAAGTTGCTCGAAGGCTCCGACCATAATTTTGGTTTTGACGCCCAGAAGCTTGACTATGTCGACCTGATTAAAGCCGGTATCATCGATCCGACCAAGGTAGTGCTGACTGCATTGATAGATGCCGCTTCCGTTGCCGGGCTCATGATCACCACCGAAGCCATCATCACCGACAAACCGGAAGAGAATAAAGCTGCTGCCGGCGGCGCTCCCGGCGGTATGGGAGGAATGGGTGGCATGGGCGGTATGGGGGACATGGACTACTAAGTTCTGTTGCTTATATATCATACCAGACTATCAAAAGGCCGGTCGCAAGACCGGCCTTTTTCATTTTCCAAGAGTTTGCGCATGTCATTAACGCTTTGTTAGGCTTTTTGTGGGATAGGAGAGGTATAAAACCATCCATTATAGAAAGAGTGTTTATGACAGTACGTAAAAAATCCGGTTTCATCGCATACCTTGCCACCGGCATTGCTGCCTTGTTGTTTATCAATTCTGCAGTGGCTGCAACCGACGATCCCAATCAGTTCAGCTTCGGGATTGAGGGCTTTCGCGACAATTACCGCGAACCTACGCCGGATGTAAGAATCAACAGCAATTACGGCTCGGTCACTGGAAAATGGACGCATGACTGGAACATGCTGCGTAACGATAAATTCTTCCTCGGGCTTGATGGCCGCTTTTCCTATGGGCTGGATTCGTATAGATCCCCCCAAAGCGGCACCTATTCCGGGGCGAAACAGGAAGAATTCGACGGCAGGATCCTGGCAGGCTTCCGGTATGGCGATTTTCTCCACGGCACTTTATCTCCTTATACCGGTATCGGCCTGCGCTATTTCATTGACAACGGCAAGGGCGAAGTCTCCAGCACGGGCGCGCATGCCTATGACAGGCGCATTACCCAATCCTATGTTCCCCTCGGCACGACCTATGCCTATAATTTCTCCAATGGCTGGAGCATTGCCCCCACCGCCGAATTCGATGCCGCCATACGCGGGTATGTTGATTCCCGCCTGCAAACTATCCCCGGATATTACGATGTGGAGAATACACAGGCACATAATGGCTGGGGATTACGCGGTGATATTATGGTAGGCTGGGGCAACAATAATCTATCCTTCCAGGCCGGCCCATTCGTCCGCTTCTGGAGTTTTGGCAATTCCGACGTCGTACATACCCCGAATCTTCCGCCGAATATGGGCTGGGAAGAGCCTAATAACACCCGCCTTCAGTATGGCTTGGCCCTCAAGGTACTCTGGTAAATACGATTTTACTTGTACATTTTATCTGCCTTATGGTATGAAGCGCGTCAAATACAGTAATTATAAAAGGATAAATTATGGCGACAGCATTGCGTTTCAGCCGTGGCGGTTCAAAGAAAAGCCCTTATTATCGTCTCGTGGCGACGGATTCCCGCAGCCCGCGTGACAGCAAATTCATTGAGAAATTAGGGACTTATAATCCGCTTCTGGCCAAAACCGATGCAAAGCGCTTTATCGTGAATGCCGAACGTATCAAATACTGGCTCTCTACCGGAGCGCAACCTTCTGAGACCGTGGCGCGTTTCCTTCGCGCCGCTGGCCTGCTCAATACCAAGCCTTCTTTTGTTCCTAAAGCGAAAGGAACTGGTAGCAAGAAAAAAACTGAAGAAGCCGCTCCGGCAGCAGCTTAGTTATCAGTTGTTAGTTGTTTTGGTAAATGGCTAATAACAAACAACCAACAACTAACAACGACCGCCTTATAAAGCTCGGCGTCATCAGTGGCACGCACGGAATCAAAGGACAGGTAAAGATTCGCAGTTTTACCTCAGATCCTGCCGATATTACCTCTTATGGCGATTTAAGCGATAAATCCGGGAAAATATACCGCCTGACCATCACCGGCCAGAATAAGGATACGCTGATAGCCTCCGTCGAAGGCATTACCAACCGCGACGATGCGGAAAAATTACGCAATATTGAACTCTATGTCGCGCGCAGCGCCCTGCCCGCCCCAGAGGAAAACGAATATTACCATGAAGATCTCATCGGCCTTGAGGTATTTACACAGGAAAATACGCTTTACGGACACGTCATTTCGATCAATAATTTTGGCGCGGGAGATATAACTGAGATACAATTGGTATCGGGCGACGAAGAATTCCAGCCTTTCAATAAAGCAACCTTTCCGGTTATCGATATAAAAAATGGCAGGCTTATGATAGCCCCTCCGGAAAACGTGGGGTAGCTTTATACTATATTCCTGAGATACTCCGGAAACAAGGTAACCACTTTCCATTTCAATAAGGTTGCCACCTTGTCGGCAATCGGTCGACTCATGCACAGAGCCGTTACTGTATCATGCACCTCAGCAATACCGGCAGCGACCACAAGATCTGCATACACCTTGGCCGTATTCTGGGAGAAAAACAACACACCGTCCACCCGCCCTTCACGCACGGCAGCGCAAAGCGTTTCGGACAGCTTCTTCACGGCTTTGGCTTGATAAAGCGTCACCGAATCCACCATAAAACTATTGCGTGCGAGCCTTGCTGCAATATCCATGCTGACCTCTATTCCGCGAATATAAATCATTCCGCCATTTTCAGGAGAATAATTGCCATTCACATAGGTGATGAGCGAATGCGCATTGCCCCTGGCAAATACCGCTTGGGAAAACCCTAAATGCAATGCATGCTCTGCTGTGGCACGACCTACGGCAACGATCGGTATGGAACGCTTTTCCGTCATGGCCGCAAGCGCATCCACCGCGTATTTGCTGGTTACCAGGATAGCCTGAGGCTTGCGCTCCAGCGCATATTCAAGCGTTCTGGCATTTTCATGCAGCGTCCGGATGGTAAGAATAGGCTCCACAATGCAATTGAATCCCTTCTCCATAAGCCGCCGCGAAAGCTTGGTTGCATCCGCTTTCGGGCGGGTTATGACGAGAGTCTGCATTTTTTAACAATGCTTATGAAACGCTAATTAAAAATAAACCTTGTATCATGTGACTTTTTCTCACATTCAAAATTAACTGGCCAGCTTCTTATCCTTCAACTCAGCGCGCAGCTTCTGTGCCGCAGCCACCATCGCTTCCAGCGCAGGCTTGACTTCCGCCCAGCCGCGGGTTTTAAGGCCGCAATCCGGGTTCACCCATACCTGATCCTTGGAAAGCACCTTGAGCGCTTTGCGCAGCAACGCTTCCATCTCATTCTGCGAGGGAACGCGCGGGCTGTGAATATCATAGACGCCCGGCCCAATCTGGTTCGGGTATTTGAAGTTCACAAAGGCATCGAGCAATTCCATCTGCGAACGCGAGGTTTCAATCGAAATCACATCCGCATCCATATCGGCGATGGCGGCGATAATATCGTTGAACTCGGAGTAGCACATATGGGTATGGATCTGGGTTTCATCCTTCGCCACCGATGACGTAATACGGAATGCATCCACCGCCCAGTCGAGGTAGTTTTTCCAATCGGCACGGCGTAACGGCAGCCCCTCACGGAGCGCGGCCTCATCAATCTGGATGATCTTGATACCGGCCTTTTCGAGATCGGCCACTTCATCCCGTATGGCAAGCGCAATCTGACGGCAAGTGTCGCTGCGCGGCTGATCGTCACGCACGAACGACCATTGCAGGATGGTCACCGGACCGGTCAACATGCCTTTCATGGGTTTTTTCGTCAGCGACTGCGCGTAAGTTGACCATTCCACGGTCATGGGCTTGGCACGTGAGACATCGCCGAAAATGACCGGCGGCTTCACGCAGCGCGCACCATAGCTTTGCACCCAGCCGTTTTTCGTGAAGAAAAACCCGGAAAGCTGCTCGCCGAAATATTCCACCATGTCGTTACGTTCAAACTCGCCATGCACCGGCACGTCAAGCCCAACCTCCTCCTGATATTTCACCGTACGCGCGGTTTCTTCCCTGAGGAAGGTCTTATAGGCAGCTTCCGTAATCTTACCCGCCTTGAACTCCGCCCGCTTGGCGCGCACTTCCGCCGTCTGCGGGAAGGAGCCGATGGTCGTCGTCGGTAACAATGGCAGATCCAGCGCCACCTGCTGCTGTTTTATGCGTACGGCAAACGGATTCTTGCGGCTGCGCATAGCGGCATCAATTTTCGCGATGCGCGCCTTGACGTCAGCGTTATGAATGCGGGTTGACGTACGGCGGATATCATAAGCAGCACGGCTCGCCTCGAGCTCAGATTTGACCGCCGCATCCCCTTCGGCAACCGCCTTGGCAATGATGGCGACTTCGGCCAGTTTCTGCTTGGCAAATGCCAGCCAGCTTTTGAGTTCAGCATCGAGCTTGTCCTCACTGTCCAGATCCACCGGAGTAAATTGCAGCGAGCATGACGGGGCGACCTGCACCCATTCCGAACCGATTTTGGCAACGGCTTTTCCCACCTGCCGGACGGCAACGTCCAGATCCGTGCGCCAGATATTACGGCCATTGACCACACCTAATGAAAGGCTCTTTTTAGCCGGGAACTTCGCCAGCACTTCGTCCAGCTGGCCGGGTGCACGCACCACATCAATATGGAGACCGGCGACAGGCAGTTCCAGCGCCGTATCCAGGTTTTCGCGCAGATCGCCGAAATAAGTGGCAAGCAGGATATGCAGTTCCGGCGCAGCGGCGGAGAGCTTTTCATAGGCCGTCTTATACGCCGCCCTTGCCTGCTCATCCAAATCCAGCACAAGACAAGGCTCGTCAATTTGTACCCAGTCAGCACCCAGAGCCGCAAGCTGTTTGAGCACACGCTCATAGACCGGCAGGAGCGCAGGCAACAGGGAAAGCGCAGGCTTTGCTTCGCCCTTCATTTTGCCCAGCAGCAGGAAAGAAACCGGCCCCAGCAGCACCGGGCGGGTATGCAGCCCCTGCAGTTTCGCTTCCTTGAATTCCTCGAATATCTTGTCGGACGCCAGCTTGAACTTCTGATCCGCATGCAATTCCGGAACGATATAATGGTAATTGGTGTCGAACCATTTGGTCATCTCCATCGCGGATGCATCGTGCGCGTGGGTACAAGCCTCGCCTGCTTTATGATCGTGCTTATGTTGCACACCGCGCGCCATGGCAAAATACGTATCCAGATCCACCTTATCGCCCGTGAAATTATAGCGCTCCGGCACAGCGCCGACCATGGCTATCGTATCCAGTACCTGATCATAATAAGAAAAATCATTCGACGGCACATGCTTGATGCCCGTACGATGCTGCATGGTCCAGTGCGCCTTGCGCAGCTCCTTGGCGACATCCCGGAGCGCCTGCGCGGTCACTTCACCTTTCCAGTACCCCTCCAGCGCCTTTTTCAGTTCGCGGTTCACGCCGATACGCGGAAAACCCAGATTCGCAGCAATTACCATGATTTTACTCCCTAATAATATGAGGGAGCTATTTAGCGTATTTTATTAAGGGAAGGCAATGGTTTTCTTTGTAGGAAGCCTCTCCCTTTGGGAGAGGGTTGGGTGAGGGACTACCTCTACGCCTGCCCCTCACCGGATTTCGTAAGCTTGGCTTCACCTCGCTAACGAAATCCGCCTCTCCCAGTGGGAGAGGAAGAAAGATACAAAATGAAAGACCCGCCACTGGCAGGGGGCGGGTCTTTCTAATCCGGTTCTTAATCCCGAACTAGGCTATAATAATAGTATTGCTATTAGCAATACCTGTTATAGCACTTGGCACTCCAATAGTCTGGGCAGAAGTAAGCCCCATAAAAGTTTCGACATTGGGCGAGGTTTGGCTAACGTTCGCCTGACTCCCAATAAGCAGGCCATAATAGCCAACATGGGTTCCCATGTCTAAGTAGAATGCCTGGGCATAGAGTCCACAGAGACTACTTCCAATAACCTGTTTGAAGGTTGCCATAGTGAAAACCGCCAGGTGTGTAGTATCAGTATTTACGGAGTTGTTATGCGCCCCAGTGAATGCATCTGCATCCCTTGGTTCAAGAGCCACACCGCTCTCTACCCCATTTAATACCCCTACATAATTCGCGATACGAGGAGCTTCTCCATACTCCTCAAACTGTAAATTTGTAGCCAAGGCATTCACTTCACAAGGCGGTTTACTGGTAGGCGTAGGAGTCACTGCTGTATACGTAACCCGAATAGTAGCAGTGGCCGCAGGTTTAGCACTAGATGCAGCCCCTCCGCTACATGCAACCACAAAGAACACAATACAGAACAACAACAAAGCAGCAGGAACGTGAGAATTTTTCTTTCTCATTTCGAAACCTCTTTCTTTTGAGACGGGATATACCCTTATAGGCAATGTTTTCTGCAGACCAATATCAGTATTTCTGCAGTATGATTTGCCTCATTCTCACTTTTCACTATACTTTAACTTTCTAATGCAACAAAGTTACAGTTTTATGACAGTTTACATATTCCCCCCTTCTAGTACTGCCATTTCCCTTGTCATGCCAGCGAAAGCTGGCATCCAGCAAGAGCGTCGTCTGACGCGATATATTAAGATGGATGCCACATCGCTCAGTTTTTCAGTTACTCGTTACACTCGTAAAGAAAAACTGGCGTCTGGCATGACAAGCCATGAAAGATGATAAGATTATGACAACCGTTTATCCTTCCGAATGTGCTCTTTATCTGGTTTCCCCTCCCCGCTTTGAATTACCTCAATTTCTGCCCATGCTTGAGGCAGCCCTCGCCGCCGAGGGGATAAAGGCGTTTCAATTGCGGCTAAAAGACGCTGATGATGATGAAATACTGATGGCGGCGGCGGCAATGCTGCCGTTATGCCGCAAATATGATGTTGCATTTATCCTCAATGACCGACCCGATCTGGCGGTAAAAGCCGGTATGGACGGGGTGCATCTCGGCCAGGACGATATGGGGGTGGCGGAAGCGCGCTCTATCATCGGCCACGACATGGTCATCGGCGTGAGTTGCCATGCCTCGAAGGATATGGGAATACGCGCAGCCGAAGCCGGAGCGAATTACGTGGCATTCGGCGCGTTCTACCCCACCAAGTCAAAGCCTAAGGAAAAGGTGGAAAAATGGGGAGTCCCTACCCCGGAGATCATAGAATGGTGGTCCACCTACACTACCGTTCCCTGCGTCGCCATCGGCGGGATGACAGCAGAAAACTGCGCTCCCCTCGTCAAGGCCAGAACGGATTTCATTGCCGCCATCACTTCGGTATGGGAACATCCGAATGGGGCTGGGGAAGCAGTAAGGGAGTTTAAAAGAGCGATACATGCGAATAATACCTACCGTCATTGCGAACCGTAGGCGAAGCAAGCCAGTCGTGCAGCAGGTTGAGACATTCCTGGATTGCCGCGGCCACTACGTTACCTCGCAATGACAATGTATATATCAAAAAGCTAAGCCGCCTGTTTTTCCTGCCTAAGCAGCAGCACTTCTTTCTGCAGCTTTTCCATCGCCCGGCTTTCAATCTGGCGCACCCGCTCGCGGGAGATATTATAGATCTTACTCAAGTCCTCCAATGTCGAAGGATCTTCTTTTAGATGGCGTTCCCGGATGATGTCCTGCTCACGCGGGTTAAGCTTGGCAATCGCCTTCTCCAAAAGCGTATTGTTATTCCTTCTCTCTTCGCTTTCCGCTAGAAGCATCTCTTGATTATCGCCCGGATCGGCAAGCATATCCTGCCATTCATCTTCACTGTCACCGCCGATTTTGCCATTGAGATGCTGGTCATGCACAGACATGCGCGTATCCATATCCACAACGTCTTCTTCATTCACCCCCATCTTCTGGGCAATTTCCGTCACC
>JABDGA010000051.1 GCA_013286285.1 Alphaproteobacteria bacterium
GGATTCCGGGGCTTGCGTGATCGCCTGGATTTCCCCGGTATCCTGCAAGGGGAAAAAGCCCTTGGGAATAACGATATACAGCAGGACGGTAAGGATAAGGGTGGCTAGCGCCACCAGCAGCGTGAAGCGCTCGCGATCCAGTACCCAGTTAAGCATTTGCCCATAGCGGGCAATCGTTCTATCGAACATTTCCCCGGTTTTATGGTAAAACTGGCTCTGTTTCTCCTCCGGCACATGTTTAAGCAGTTTCGCGCACATCATCGGGGTCAGGGTAAGCGAGATGAACGCCGAAATCAAAATGGATACGGCCAGCGTAATGGCAAATTCATGGAACAGCCTGCCCACCACATCGCCCATGAACAAAAGCGGAATCAGCACGGCGATGAGCGAAAAAGTAAGCGAAATAATCGTGAACCCGATTTGCTTGGAGCCTTTGAGCGCTGCTTCGAGCGGTGCATCCCCCTCCTCGATAAAGCGCGAGATATTCTCAATCATCACGATGGCGTCATCCACCACAAACCCTGTCGCGATGGTGAGCGCCATCAACGTCAGGTTATTGATGCTGAACCCGGAAAGATACATGATGCCGAACGTGCCGACCAGCGAGAGCGGCACCACAATACCGGGGATGATGGTTGCAGGCACGCTGCGCAGGAACACGAAGATCACCATGACCACCAGCGCGATGGAGAGCATCAGCTCAAACTGCACGTCATCGACGGAAGCACGGATAGTAGTGGTGCGGTCGGTCAGCAGGGTCACGTCAATCGAGGCAGGCAGCGATGCCTGTAATTTCGGCAACAGTTGCTTGATACGGTCCGCCACCGCAATCACGTTAGCGCCGGGCTGGCGCTGGATATTGACGATAATCGCCGGGGTCCTGTTCGCCCAAGCCGCAAGCTTGGTGTTTTCCGCCCCTTCGATGACATCGGCAATGTCGCTCACCCGTATCGGCGCATTATTCTTGTAGCCGACGATTACCTTGGCATAATCAGCAGCGGAGGCTATCTGATCGTTCGCATCAATAGTCGAGGCGCGGGAGATGCCGTCAAAACTGCCCTTGGGCGTATTGACGTTGGCGTTGGTAATGGAGGTACGCAGTGTTTCCAGATCAAGCCCGTAAGCCGCAAGCGCGGTCGGATTGGCGCGGATGCGTACCGCCGGACGCTCCCCGCCGCTTAAGGCAACAAGCCCCACTCCGGAAAGCTGGGATATTTTCTGCGCAAGCCGCGTATCCACCATATCCTCGACTTTCGGCATAGCCAGCGTTTTTGAGGTCACGGCCAGCGTCACAATCGGCGTGTCAGCCGGGTTCACCTTGCTGTATATGGGCGGCGAAGGCAGATCGGTAGGCAGGAACGAACTTGCCGCATTGATCGCTGCCTGTACTTCCTGTTCGGCAACATCAAGACTCAGGTTCAGGGAAAACTGCAGCGTAATAACCGAAGCCCCCCCCGAACTGGTGGAAGACATCTGGTTTAAGCCAGGCATCTGCCCGAACTGGGCTTCGAGCGGCGCAGTGATGGACGAAGTAATCACGTCCGGGCTCGCGCCGGGATATAAGGTAGCCACCTCAATGGTCGGGTAATCCACCTCCGGCAGCGCCGAAATCGGCAATAAATTATACGCAAACGCCCCGGACAACAAAATCGCCAGCATCAGCAGCGAAGTAGCAATGGGACGAAGGATGAATATGCGCGAGGGGTTCACAACAGAATCACTTCTGAGTCATTTCGAGCCGCCAAAGGCGGCGCGGCAATCCAGAATCCATCGCACTGGTTATGCTCAAAGATGCGCTTTACCAGATCTGAAGTAACGCCTGTATAAATAGTGCCGTTTCTCGTATTTGCCATGATATACAATGCTGGCTGTTTTACTTTTTTCATAATAATCCATGCATTCTGTCATTGCGAACCGAAGGCGAAGCAATCCAGAAACTATCACACTGGCAAAGACTAGATTGCCGCGCCGCTTCGCGGCTCGCAATGACGGAAAAGCCTACATTTATTTATACTGGATAATAGAGGATTTTCTTCGGGGGTATAGCTAATTTCTTGCACCGGCCTTTATAGAAGCTGGTAACTCGCCCTCCAGCGCTGCTACCCCTGGCAATACCTTGCCTTCCAGCCATTCAAGAAACGCCCCGCCGGCAGTGGAAAGATAGCTGAAGCGTCCGGCAAGGCCGGACCAGGTCATTGCTGCTACGGTATCGCCGCCACCCGCCACGCTTTTAAGCTTGCCCTCACGGGTAAGCGCTGCCACCACACGCGTAAGGTTCACGGTGGAAACGTCAAACGGACTGGTTTCAAATGCCCCGAGCGGACCGTTCCATAGCAGGGTTTTTGAGTGTTTCAGGCAGTCGGCAAAGGCATTGACCGTCTCCGGCCCGACATCCAGAATCATGGCGCCTTTGGGAATATCTCCAATGCCCACCACATCACTGGCCGCATGGGCGGCGAAGGTTTCCGCCACCACCGCATCCTGCGGCAGATGAATGGTACAGCCCTTTTTCTGCGCCCGGTCCAGGATACGCAGCGCGGTATCCTTCAGGTTAGCCTCGCACAAAGACTTGCCCATAGCCACGCCTTGCGCGAAAAGGAAGGTATTGGCCATCGCACCGCCGATAATCAGGTGATCCACCTTGTCTATCAGGCTTTCCAGCAACTCCAGCTTGGTGGAAACTTTCGCGCCGCCCACCACTGCGGTAAACGGCCGCTCCACCTTGCCGAAGAATTTTTCGATATTGCCCAACTCTTCCTCCATCAGCCTGCCTGCGGCAAATGGCAAAAACCGGGTAATACCTACAACGGAAGCATGCGCCCGGTGCGAGCTTGAAAACGCATCGTTGATATAGATATCCCCCAACTGCGCAAGCGCCTTGGAAAACTCCGGGTCGTTGGCTTCTTCACCATCATGGAAGCGTACATTTTCAAGCAGTAATATTTCGCCGGACTTGAGGTTATTTACCGCCGCTTCAGCCTCCGTTCCAATGCAGTCCACGCCGAATTTAATGGATACACCGGGCAGTACCGCAGCCAGCGCATCCACCAGCGGCGCCAGCGACATATCGGGTACGTATTTGCCCTCAGGCCGCCCGAGATGGGACAATATGATAATCCTGGCTTTTTTCCTTATCAGCTCATGCAATGTCGGCAGGAGCCGCACCACACGCGTATTATCCGTCACACGGCCAGCGATCATAGGCACGTTCAAGTCCATCCGCACTATGACGCGCTTACCCGCAACTTCTATATCATCGAGTGTCGGAAATCTTTTTGTCTTGCCACTTGTCACTTGCCGCTCGCCACTAACTTGGCCACATCCAGCATCCGGCAGGAAAAGCCCCATTCGTTATCATACCACGCAGCAACGCGGCAGAACCGCTTGCCAGTGACCACCGTGCCGGTGGCATCAAACACCGAGCTCGCCGGGTGGTGGTTGAAATCTATGGAAACGAGCGGTTCCGAAGAAACGGCCAGCACCCCTTTAAGCGCGCCTTCCGCAGCAGAACCAAGCGCCGTGTTGATCTCTTCCTTGCTGGTATCCCTCACGCTCTGGAACGTGAGATCCACCATCGAGACGTTCGGCGTCGGCACCCGGATAGCAACACCGCCCATCCTGCCTTCCAACTCCGGCAGCACCAGACCGATGGCCTTGGCAGCGCCGGTAGACGTAGGCACCATCGAAAGCGCTGCGCCGCGCGCACGACGCAAGTCCTTATGACTGCCATCCACCAGATTCTGGTCCCCGGTATAGGAATGGATGGTAGTCATGAAACCATGCTCAATCCCCACCGTTTTATGCAGCACCTGCGCTACCGGAGCCAGACAGTTCGTGGTGCAGGATCCTACCGAAATCACCTGATGTTCCGGCTTTAAAGCGTCATTATTGACGCCATACACAATAGTGGCATCCGCATCCGGGGAGGGGGCGGAAATCAGCACTCTTTTTGCGCCACGCGCCAGATGCTGGGCAGCGTCCGCACGTTTGGTGAATTTGCCGGAGCATTCCAGCACTACATCGATTCCCGACCAGTCTAGCCTGCTGACATCCCGCTCATGGGTCAGCTTCATGATACCCCGCCCGGCATCAATGCCACCGGATACCTGCTTCACTTCGCCCCGGAACAGGCCATGCACGGAGTCATATTTGAGCAGATGCAGGTGCGTCTCCACCGGCGCAGGGCCGTTTATAGCGACAATTTCAATATCATGACGCCCGGTTTCCACCAGTGCACGGATGACACATCTGCCGATGCGCCCTAACCCGTTAATCGCAACTTTTATCGTCATAGCCTTTCCAGCACCTTCTTCACAATATCGTCCGCCGTAATACCGAAATGCTTGTAAAGATCCGGCCCCGGACCGGACGCACCAAACCCCTGCATCCCGACGAACATGCCGTAAGGACCGATATATTTCTCCCAGCCAAACTTTGCAGCGGCCTCTACCGCCACCACGATGGTGCCATCTTCAATCACCCGCTTGCGGTAGGATTCGGGCTGAGCATTAAACAACTCCATGGATGGGAGCGACACCACGCGCGCGGAGACGTTATGGGCAGAAAGCAGCTTCTGCGCTTCCACAGCGATGCTTACTTCCGAGCCGGTGGCAACGAGCGTTACTTGCGCCACTTTCCGTATATGGCTTGCTTCCTCGCGGATGACATAGCCGCCGAGCGCACAGAGGTTCTTGTCGGTATATTCAGCGCGCAATGCCGGAAGGTTCTGGCGAGTGAGGCATATGACGGAGGGGATATTGCGCGCATTGATAGCAATTTCCCAGCATTCCGCCGTTTCCGTTGCATCACAGGGACGAAGCACATGCAGGTTAGGGATGGCGCGCAGCGATGCCAGATGCTCGACCGGCTGGTGGGTGGGGCCATCTTCGCCAACCCCTATTGAGTCATGGGTCATGACAAAAATGACCCGCAGCCCCATCAACGCAGCAAGGCGTATCGCCGGACGGCAATAATCGCTGAACACCAGAAACGTGCCGCCATAAGGGATAAAGCCGCCGTGCAGGGCCAGACCGTTCATCACCGCGCCCATGGCATGTTCACGCACGCCATAATACATATAGCGCCCACGGAAACCCTCTGCCGAAATAGCGCTCAGCGCCCCGGTTTTGGTATTGTTGGATCCAGATAAATCCGCCGATCCGCCGATAAGCGCCGGGATGATCGGATTCAATATTTCCAGTATTTCCTGCGAGGACTTGCGCGTCGCTTCGTTGGGTTTTTTCTCCGCCAGCAGTTTTTTGAATGCCTGGAACTTCTCCTGCCAGCCTTCCGGCAGATCGCCCGACAGGAAATCCTCAAATTCGCGGTTCACAGCCTGTGGCTCGTTACCTATCCATGCATCATAGACAGTGCCTCCCCTTACCCCCGCTTCACGCCAGCCCGCGAGAACAGGATCAGGAATCTCAAATGGCGGGGAATCCCAGCCAAGTTTCGTGCGCGTACCTGCAATTTCCTCCTTGCCGAGCGGGGAACCGTGGCTGGATGACTTCCCGGCCTTGGTCGGCGCGCCGTAGGCGATAGTCGTCCGGCAGGCAATGAGCGTAGGCTTGTCGGAATTCCTTGCCTTGGCTATGGCCGCATGTATCTCCGCTTCATTATGCCCGTCTATGGCACTCGTATTCCACCCGCTGGCCTGAAAGCGCTTTACGGTATCGTCCGAAGTCGAAAGGCTCGTCGGCCCGTCAATCGAGATATGGTTATCGTCAAACAGCACAATCAGCTTATTCAACTTCAGATGCCCCGCCAGCGAAATCGCCTCCTGCGAAATGCCTTCCATCAGGCAACCGTCGCCTACCAGCGCATAGGTATAATGGTTCGTCAGCTCCTCGCCAAAACGCGCCGCCATCATTTTTTCAGCAAGCGCCATGCCTACGCTATTTGCAAGTCCTTGCCCCAGCGGGCCGGTGGTAGTTTCAATACCCGTTGCATGGCCATATTCAGGATGACCGGCAGTTTTTGCACCCAGCTGGCGGAACTTTTTCAAATCTTCCAGCGTCATATCCTCATAACCGGTGAGGTATAACAGCGCATAGAGCAGCATGGAGCCGTGACCGGCGGAAAGCACAAAGCGATCCCGGTCCGGCCAGTGCGGGTGCTTGGGATCGAATTTCAGGAAATCGCGGAACAGCACCGTGGCCACGTCCGCCATGCCCATCGGCATCCCCGGATGGCCTGAATTCGCCTTTTCCACCGCATCCATTGCCAGCACGCGTATGGCATTGGCCATTTCATGATGGGAAGCACGCGTTTCAGCAGAAGGAGGTTTTGGCGCCGTATTAGCTTGCTTCATACATTTCCCATCATTTCATTAACTTAGCTTCTTCCTCAAAAGTTCATTGACCGCCTGCGGGTTGGCCTTGCCGCCGGACAGCTTCATGACCTGGCCGATAAAGAAAGCAAACAGTTTATCCTTGCCGGAGCGGTATTCTGCGACTTTGTCCGGGTTTGCCGCCATCACATCGTCAATCACTTTTTCAATTGCTCCGGTATCGGTAACCTGTTTCAGCCCTTCTTCCTCGACAATTTGGGACGCCTTTTTGCCGGTTTCGAACATTTTGTCAAATACTACTTTGGCAATTTTGCCGGAAATCGTGTTATTTTCGATAAGCGCAAGCAATCCGCTCAAGGCTTCTGCGGTTACGGGTGAGGCGTCAATCTCAAGCCCGGCCTTGTTCAGCCTGCCGAAAAGCTCCGCCGTAATCCAGTTGGAAGCCAGCTTGGGATTATGCTTTGCCGCAACGGTTTCAAAAAACCGGGCAGACGCCTGATCCGCCACCAAAACACCCGCATCGTAAGCCGACAAGCCTAAACCATTTACATAACGCATCTTTTTATCATCCGGCAATTCCGGCAAGGTCGCTTTGATGTCATCCACGAAGGCCTGCGTTAATTCCAGCGGCAACAAGTCCGGATCGGGGAAATAACGGTAATCATGCGCGTCTTCCTTGCTGCGCATGGTGCGGGTTTCACCCGTTGCAGCGTCAAACAGCCGCGTTTCCTGATCCACGGTGCCACCATTTTCCAGGATCTCCACCTGCCGTTTCGCCTCAAACTCAATCGCCTTCATCATGAAACGCACCGAATTCACGTTCTTGATTTCACAGCGTGTTCCCAGCATTCCACCGGGTTTACGCACAGATACGTTAACGTCGCAACGCATGCTACCCTTTTCCATATCTCCGTCGCATGTGCCGAGATAACGCAGGATCGAGCGTAGTTTTTTGACATAGAGCCCCGCCTCTTCCGGCGTGCGCATATCAGGTTCAGAGACGATTTCCATGAGCGCAATCCCGGCACGGTTCAGGTCTATCATACTGTATTTTCCACTGTTTTCATGCAGGGACTTACCTGCATCCTGCTCAAGATGCAGGCGCGTAATACCGATCTCGCGTATGCTACCGTCCGGCATGTCAATCACCATGACGCCCTTGCCGACAATGGGGTCAAGAAACTGTGAAATCTGGTATCCCTGTGGCAGATCCGGATAAAAATAATTCTTGCGGTCAAACACCGAATGCAGGTTTATCTGGGCTTTCAGGCCAAGACCGGTGCGCACCGCCTGTTCAATGCAATATGCATTAATCACCGGCAGCATCCCCGGCATCCCTGCATCCACCAGCGAGACGTTTTCATTAGGCTCCGCCCCGAAATCATTGGGAGCGCCGGAAAAAAGCTTGGATTTTGACGTAATCTGGGCATGCACTTCCAGCCCCAGAATCACTTCCCACTCGCCGGTTTTCCCTTGAATGCGGTATTCGGTCATTCGTTACTCCTGATTTACTCACTCTCCCTTCAGGGAGAGGGTTGGGGAGAGGGTGCCAATCACATGCAGTACCCCTTCCATATTTTCAATAATCTCATTATTCCAGAAACGAATAACTATGAATCCGTGCGTTCTAAGAAACTCTGTACGCTCTTGATCGTACCCTTGCCGTATTCCATGCTGCCCGCCATCCAGTTCTATAATTAATTTCGATTTCAGACATACGAAATCAACAATATAATTTCCTATCGAATGCTGGCGACGAAATTTATAGTTGGAAAAAC
>JABDGA010000052.1 GCA_013286285.1 Alphaproteobacteria bacterium
CGATGGATGTAACATGATACTTCCCCCCTTCCAGCGCGGTGACAATCGCCTTCGCCGCGGTTTCATTGGGGATATCGAATTTATCGAGCTTCTTGCCCTGCCAGTAGGTGAGCTTCGCCTTGAACGGTGCACCGGCAGTGCTGATCATCTGGGCGCGGATATCCCAATATTCCTGCGAGATGAATTTCTCGATTTCCTCGTCGCGATCGCAGATGAGGCGGAGCGCCACGGACTGCACGCGCCCGGCGGATTTGCTGCCGGGGAGTTTGCGCCATAATACCGGGGATAGGGTGAAGCCGGTCAGGTAATCCAGCGCCCGGCGCGCCTGCTGAGCATTGACGAGGTTCATATCGATCTGGCGCGGGTGTTGCATTGCCTCCAGAATGGCCTTCTTGGTGATCTCGTTGAACACTACGCGCTCGACTTCAATCTTCTTGGGCAGGGCTTTACTTTCCCTGAGCGCCTCCAGCACATGCCATGAAATCGCTTCGCCTTCACGATCCGGGTCGGTTGCAAGTATCAGCTTGTCCATGCCTTTGACGGCCTTGGAGATGGCGCTCACATGTTTCTTGGCATCGTCGTCCACCTGATAGGTCATGGCGAAGTCCTGATCGGGCTGTACCGAGCCGTCCTTGGAGGGCAGATCGCGTACATGGCCGAACGACGCCAGCACGTTATAATCCTTGCCCAGATACTTGTTGATGGTCTTGGCTTTCGCAGGCGATTCAACGATTACAAGGTTCATTATACTATATATAGTGGTTATGTTTGCTTACCGCATTACATCACCGAAAGCGGTGTAAAAGTCAAATTTTAGTTTGTGGCTGTCTGATTGTGTTGCTTATCGTATCATCCCTGTAAGGCTTCCGGTATGTCCCGCGCGCTATGCAATAGCCGGATGATATCAACCGTGGCTTCATGCTCCATATAAAACAGGAGATGATTTTCAAAACCCCTGACAGGTAGTACCCGTACGCCATGCACCAAGGCGATTTCAGAATAACGTGTTGAACCTTTACGGGGCATCTCTGACAGATTGGTACAAGTAAGATCCATGGCATCAAGAAATCTTAGCGCTGCTGCGGGATTATCTTTCTTTATCCATGAAAAGCACGCATCAATATCGCGGTCGGCTCTGGGCGTAATACGGACAGGTTTCATGGTTCATCATTCAGCAATCGCCTTTTTTCGCTCCAATAATCCTTATTAATAATCAACGGTTTTCCGGACTCCATCCCTTCCAGAAGGAGGAAGGAAAGCCTGTATGCAATTTTTTTCTTCTGATCTTCGCGGATAAGCTCGCGGACATACTCACTGGAAGTGCTATAACCGCCCGTTTGCACCTGTGTATCCACAAAGCCCTTAAGGTTATCCGGTAACGATATGTTCATAGTGGTCATACTTCTATCCTCTATGATATATTATGCCATTTATTGGCAAATTTTGTCAATATCATTGTGTAGCGTAAGGTATTTTTTACCTATTTTCTCGTGTCTTGGCGAACGTCACGTCTTTCCAGTCTTCCTGAATCCGGTTCAGGTGCCAGTCGTTCGGCGCGAGGTAGGCGAGGGCTCCGGTGGCGTCCTCGGCAAGGTTGTGCAGATTCTTCTCGGTAAATATCTTGAGCGTCGCCGGATCATTGCATTTCACCCAGCGCGCGGTGGTGTAGCTGACTTCCTCAAAACTGCCCTTGATTTTGTATTCGCTCTCCAGGCGTGAGGCGATGACTTCAAACTGCAGGGCGCCTACCACTCCGATAATCCAGTTGCTGCCATTTAAGGGCTTGAAGATTTGCGACGCGCCTTCCTGCGAGAGCTCTTCCAATGCTTTCTTAAGCTGTTTGGCCCGCATGGGATCGTCCAGGCGGGCGCGTTTGAAGAGTTCAGGGGCGAAGCTCGGGATGCCGGTGAAATGCATTTTCTCGCCTGAAGTCAGGGCATCGCCGATGGCAAGGCCGCCATGGTTGGGGATGCCGATGATGTCGCCGGGGTAGGCAACCTCCGCCAGTTCGCGGTCACGTGCCAGGAACAGTACGGGATTGTTGAGCGTAATGGCTTTTTCGCTGCGTACATGCAGTACTTTCATCCCACGCTCGTAACGTCCGGAGCAGATGCGCACAAAGGCGATGCGGTCGCGGTGGTTTTTATCCATGTTCGCCTGCACCTTGAATACGAAACCGGAAAATGCAGCCTCTTCCGACAGCACCTCACGCGTATCGGTTTTCTGAGGACGCGGGGAGGGGGCCATGGCGCAGATGGCATTGAGTAACTCACGCACGCCGAAATTATAAATCGCGCTGCCGAAAAATACCGGGGTCAGGTGTCCTTCCAGGTAGGCTTCGCGGTCAAATGGCTTGCAGGCCGCGCGGATCATTTCCACTTCTTCACGGAACTTCACCAGTTCCGCTTGTGGGATGATTTCGTCCAGCTTAGGATCATGGATGCTTTTGCATTCTATCCCTTCCGCAATGGAATCGCCTTTACCTGCGTCAAACAGATGCAGCGTGTCATGGAGAAGGTCGAAGGAACCACGGAAGCTTTTGCCCATGCCGATGGGCCAGGTCACGGGGGTTACATCAAGCGCCAGGGTTTTTTCAATTTCATCCAGCAAGGTAAAGGGCTCCTGCGCTTCCCGGTCCATTTTATTGATGAAGGTGATAATGGGCGTATCGCGCAGGCGGCAGACCTCGAACAGCTTGCGTGTCTGTGCCTCGATACCTTTGGCGGCGTCGAGTACCATGACGGCGGAATCCACTGCGGTGAGCGTGCGGTAGGTATCTTCGGAGAAATCCTTGTGGCCGGGCGTGTCCAGCAGGTTGACCGTATTGCCGCCATATTCAAACGTCATCACCGAAGCCGTCACCGATATACCGCGCTGCTGCTCAATGGCCATCCAGTCGGAGCGGGCATGCCGCGCTGCGCCGCGCGCTTTCACCGCTCCTGCTAGATGAATTGCGCCGCCGAACAGCAGCAGCTTTTCAGTGAGGGTGGTCTTACCGGCGTCGGGATGGGAAATAATCGCAAAGGTACGGCGGATTTCATGAGGCATTAATGTCATAATAGCTTAGATAGGGAATGAGGACTAGGAATACAACCGAAATTATTAAGATTTACCTGTTACAGGCCATAAACGGTTTATGATTTCCTGCCTCACAGGAAGTTCAGTTCCCTTTTTTCCTAGAACCAACCAATTGTCTTGCCAGAACAGTATCTTCCATTCCGGCGCTGTTTTAAGTAATGTATATATCCTTTGATAATGAGAGTGCGGTGTTTCACTGTAAAGGGTATTGAAAGGGTTGCGATTCACATCCGAATAAGGATGCTGCAGATAGAGCACAATGAAGTCACAACGTTCTAAATGTGCCGGGAAAGGGTATATTTCAACCCGTTCCGAAAGGGTGAAGGCGATATTCGTCTGCGCACAGACCGGCGCATCACCCACCAGCGAGCGAATATGTTGTATTGTTTGGGAATGTATTTTGGTTGTAGGGTTTAGCAGATCATATGCATCTATAGCGATGCTGCCGGGTGGCATATATAGCATCATCCCACATAGAGCCATGACAGTAAACAAGAGTAAGGGCAAAATTTTTTGTTTCAGCCGTTGTTCCAGAAATATTATCCCAATCCCGGCGGTAATGATTAACACAGGAATAATAGCGGCGCTGTGATAGGAGAGCAGCGAACGCGGCATTGGGTTTGTGGAAAGGAGTGCAGCCCCTATATCCGCTGCGGCTGGAAGCAAGTGGATTAGAGCAAGAAGAGGAAGAAAGGCGACGCTGAAAAAGAGTGCGAAGAGATAGGCAATGCCTGGAATCACGGCGCTATCAGAAAATAAAAGAGCATATAGTATCTTAAAGGGATTTTTACCGTCATTGAGCCAGCCGTAGCGTGCGATGACACCTTCGCCCATCATGGGGTGGCTGTTATGTAGCAATAGGGGCATGATGAGAGTGAGGATAAGCACAAAGCACGCAATTCCAAACAGGGCGATGATTCCGCTGAAACTTCCATCACGGTGCCGCCACCACCATAAAACGCCGAATCCGGCAGCGCATATGCCGAATTCTTCCTTGGTCAGCACCAACAGCAGAAGGCAGAGGAGAAAAACGGACTTACTGCGTCGAACCAACGCCCAATATGCAGTGGCAATCACGGGGCAGGCAAGCGCTACCTCATGAAAGTCCGATACCGCGGCATTAAAATAAAAAGGGTTAAACAAGAAAAGTAACACGAGCGTGAGGATGAGACGCTCATCGAGCCGTATTTCCCTCAGGGCTAGGGCAACAGGAATTACGGTAAAGGAAAGGCACAGGCATTGGATAATTTGTAGAGTAAGCGGGGAAGGCAGAATCGCATAAGCCGGAAGCAGCAGGTAAAACACGGGAGAAAAATGCCAGCCAAAGCCGTTCAGCTTTTCAAAAGGCGGCTGTGTCGTCACCGTTGGGACTCCGGTGTGGAGCAGCATCCAGAATGCTTGATCAAAAACGGCGGAATCAAAACTTCCCTTGCAGGTAAGCAGCCTGATCAGGCTTAGAGAGGCAATCAGTAAACAATGGAGGCAGGCGATAACGAGAATACGATAAAGCAATCAACGCCTCACTTGTAAAACTTCAGACTTGCCATGACGGATGGTGAGTTATGTTCTACGATAAAATAATTTGCCTACGCGGTCTATATGGTCTTTGAGCGGCTGGTGGCTTATGCGGTTATAATCGGTTACGTCAAACATATAAGGGGTCGGTAATGCTTCGAGCATCGCTTTTACGTGGAAAGAAATGTCATGAGCAGAATTTGTCCATATGGCGAGATCAATATCCGAGCCGGGCCTATAATTTCCCATGGCACGTGAACCATATACCCTAGCTTCCAGCACTTCTGGCTCTACCTGTAGGAATTGCCGTATCATTTTAACCGTGCGATCATCCAGCCCAAACATTATTGTCCCCATTTTTCTTGCAGGAGTGAATGGACTTGCTCGATGGCGTTTATATAGCGGGTCTTTATATTATTAACAGCGGCGAGGGCTTTTTTCTGATCGTAACTGTGCGCCAATATATTACGGTCGTCTAGCATGTCGATCCATATCTGTCCATCAGTGATTAATTCGCTGTTGAAGGCGTTTTTAATAGTATCGCGCGCGGTTCCTCCATAATTCATATAATCTTTCAGTGTTTTCCATCCCAGTTCAAAGGTAAATTGAAAGGCGGCAACTACTGCTATTTCATAAGCACGGCTTGATAGATTTTTTTCATGATCAGCAATCATTTCTTGCAGTGTTGCTAACGCTTTGCCAAAATTCTCAAATCTTTGTTTCCAGCGTATATCTTCATTCATAACAGTTATTTGCCTCTGTCATTTAGCCGCTTGTATTACATATTTATGCGAGCTATAACCTGTTTTAATATTCACTACAACCCTATGATATCCGAATTTTTCCGGAAAAACGGTTATAACGTCCTGGCGGACGTGATATTGGCTGCGGCAGTAGTGTTTGCGGTGCTGAATGTATTTTCCGTAGGGCTGAACGACGATACGAATCTTCTCTTTCTCGGGGCGGTGCATCTGCTGCGGACGCACGAACTCTATCAGCACTGGGTGGATATCAGCCCGCCGCTTATTATGCTGCTTTACAGTGTACCGGCAGCCTGTGTCCTTTGGTTTAATGTCGCTCCCTCTGTTGCCCTACATGGAGCTACGGTGTTGCTCGGCATTATCAGCCTTTCCATGCTGGATTGTGCATTGAAGAGGCATAAGCAGGATTCATATACTAGGACGGTATGGCGCGCGGCAGGGGCTTTTGTGCTGTTTATCGCCCCGCAATGCTACCAGGTGTTTGCCGACCGGGAACACTTGTTCTTTATATTTGCGCTTCCCTGGATTATCCAGATGCTGATGCGCCTGCCGCCGTTTGCCTATACTGCGATCTTTGCCGCAATCGGGTTCTGCATCAAGCCCTATAACATGGCGCTCTTTGTTGCCCTGACACTCTTTTGCGGACCAGAAGACTGGATATGGCGCAGGCGGATATTCTCCGTTTCGTCATGGATAATTGGATCCATAGCTGCCGCCTATCTGGCCATTATCGCTATTTTCTTTCCCGAATATATAAATACCGTCGTGCCGGTAGCGGTTCTGACCTATTATATTATCCAGGAAACACCCTATGATAAAGTCATCAATAGTATATCCTTAATTACGCCGGCTATATTGCTGGGGATATGCTATATACGGGGCATACGCAATAAACTCAGCTGGGTATGGCTGGTGATGGGGGCATATGTAGTCTACATGCTCAACGGCGGCTGGTTCTATACGCGCTATCTGCTGCAGGTTCCGCTCCTTCTGGTATGCTTTGCGGTATTATATAGCCAGGGCAGCAAGTGGTATAAGTTCACTGGGACGGCGGCGGTATTCTATTTTCTGATATTCACGGTCTATTACAGCGTGCTGAGCCTTGGTAATGATATGCGCTTCACTGCGGATACCGGCTTTGCAGGCAACCACAACCATATGCCCGGAGATTTGCATGATGCCCTGGAGAAGGCCGCCGGACAGAATTTTATTCTGTTGTCTACGGCGCTGTGGGGAAGCAATCTTGAGAGAATTGACGGGTATCCGCATGCGCTGCTTGCCTACGATTACCTGTGGCCCTTGCCCTGGCTTTATACCCATGGGGGAGATGAAAAAGCACTGCTGGTCCGGCAGGCGCTATTGCAGTCATTGCAGGATGCCTTGAAACAGAAGCCGGTGTTGATTGTGGACGAAAGCCCGTATCACAGGGGATTACCGCAGGAGACGAATATTCTGGCGTTTTTTGCCCAGGATAAGGATATCGCAGGCATCTTATCGTCGTTCATGCGTGTAGATACGATAGATAAATGCAGCGGAACATTACAGGTTGCGTGTAGGTTCGCTATCTATCGATCACTGTAATTATCCCGTTTTCCAGGCACCGGTCTCTGTTTGTTGGCGGTATTCCAGCGTATGCCCAAGCGTTTTATATTTTTTCCAACGCTCGCGGGCTTTGGCGACTGTGGTTTCGTTGGTGCCGTCGAATATGTCAATGACGCGGCTGAAGCCGTTATCCGTTTCCAGTTCTGAACTGTCGGTGATCACCAGAAGGGTTGAGTTATTCAGATTTTCTTGTCTGGTGGTGAGATAAACGGGCTGCAGTTCGGCATTTCCGTCCTTACTGCTGCCGTGCGGCAAAAATGAATTCGCATCATACGTCCAGAGCGCGTTATTCATCCATTCGACTTTTTCTTCCGATTCCATGCGCACAATGCTCCTGAAACCGCTGGTGACTGCCTTTTCCAGTAATTTAGGCAATGCGCGATCCAAGGGAGTGGAGGTAAGATGGTAGAAATGGATTTCGGTCATAATCAGCGGCAAGTGATCCGTAGTCAGCGACCAGTAAAATATACTTACAGATTACGGATCACAAGCCACTAAATCACTTTTTATGCCTGCTTCTTTTCACGATTAGGCCGGGAAGCAACGCGATCACTGATATCCTCACCGGTGTTTTGATCCACCACACGCATGGAAAGGCGTACCTTACCACGCTCAATCTCAACGACTTTTACCTTTACCGTATCGCCTTCGTTGATGACATCCGTCACTTTATTGACACGGCCTTCAGCAAGCTCGCTGATATGCACCAGGCCGTCTTTGCTGCCAATGAAGTTCACAAATGCGCCGAAATCAACGATACGCACCACTTTACCGGTGTAAATCTTGCCGATTTCTGCCTCTGCGACGATCCCGTTAATCCAGGCCAGTGCAGCATCGCTCTGGTCCGTATTGGTTGCCGCGATCCGTACCGTGCCATCATCATCAATATCAATTTTGGCTCCGGTTTTTTCGACGATCTCGCGGATGACTTTGCCACCGCTGCCGATGATTTCACGGATTTTGTCCTTGGGCACGCTGATCGTGGTGATGCGTGGCGCGTTGTCATTGACGGTGCCGCGTGCGGAGGTAAGCGCCTTGGCCATTTCGCCAAGGATGTGCCTGCGTCCGGCCTGCGCCTGTGTCAGCGCCACCT
>JABDGA010000053.1 GCA_013286285.1 Alphaproteobacteria bacterium
CACGCCACTATGCGCGTCTTACCGGGCTTTTCAGTGTCACTTTCTCGAGTTTTGAGCGTAAGAAGTATAATAACCTGTCGCATGAAGCCAATAAGGCGATGAACCTGAACAGCTACATATCCTGGAAAGAAAAAGAGGTGAGGGGAGGCTGGGAACTTTATGAGGCCGCTTCCCCGGAAGAGGCCGGTTTCACCGTACCGGCAGCTGATTATGTCAATACGATTGACGCAGACAGCCTGATGCTTTCGGATTATCTGGTGCGCATGGTGGAGATGATGGAACGCCCGCAAAATAACCGTCTGGCGGTGATACAGTCTTCCGTGTCGTCGGTGCCCGATTCCCCGAACGCGCTGGAGCGCACCGCCGGAATCTGCCTTGACCTGCAATTCATGAACCATCAGGGGTTTACCTACTGGAACGCCACATTCTGGGTAGGCGCCAATGCGCTGCTACGTTACAAGGCGCTGGAAGACATCAAGGAAAAGAAACTGGAAGACGGTAAGGAAGTGACTGTTTACATTCAGGATCGCACGGTGATTGAGGATACGGAATCCACGGTGGATCTGGTCGAGAAAGGCTGGGAACTGCATAATTACCCCGAAAGGCTTTCCTACAGCGCCATGCCTTCGGATTTCGGCTCGCTGCTGATCCAGCGCCGCCGCTGGGCCAATGGCGGCATGATCATCCTGCCGAAGCTGCTGCGCTATGTGGCCAAAGCTCCCAAGAACTTGAAGCTCCTGAAAGAAGTTATCATGCGCTTCCATTATCTTGCGGCCACCACTATTGGTTGTGCAGTCATCGCCATGCTGTCGCTCTATGATTTCGGTGACGATATGTCCACACTGTGGATCATGCTCTCCACGATTCCCTGCTCGCTGCTTTATATCCGCACGCTCTATGTCTCAGGCCATAAGACATCCGACATATTGCGTGTTGCCACGCTGAACCTGATGCTGGTGCCGGTGCTGTTCGGCGGCGTGCTGAAGCAGTTCGAGCAGATAATGACCGGCAAGAAAATTCCCTTTGGCCGTACGCCGAAAGTGACGGGCAGGACTGCCTCCCCGGCTTTATACTGCCTGATTGAAGTGGGTATGACGGGGACGTTCCTTTTCACTATGACCAGCGATATTGTCCACCATAGCTGGTTCCATGCGATCTTTACCACAGCGAATGCAGCTCTTATGATCTATGCACTCGTGAACTTCATGGGGGTAAAGGAAACGTTGGAGGATATGTTCGCCGGGCTCAGAGCTTATTGGAAAACCGCCTTCCACCAGGCCGAGATTATCCCGCTTTTTGCCGTGCGCAAAGCGACTTCCTACGTAATACCGCCGATCCGCAAGCAGGCGTAGAGCCTGTTCATGATCTCTACTCTCGCTTGCTGCAAATCGCGTTTTCTGCGCTTCCACTGCTCACGTACTTTAACGTACGCTCCGCTGTGGTTCTCGAAAACACGGTTTTCGCTACGCGTGAGCGAGATCGTGAACAGTTCGTCATTGCAATGACGGCAATCGATACATTATAAAGAGTATGGAGTGGGGGGAACAGATGAGGTTATTATATCTTTTCTACTTCCTTTACAGCTCTTTCCAGCGCCTGCAATTCCGCGCCCATATCCATCACGCCATGCGCATCGCGGTTATCGAGAAACGTCTGGGCCATTGCCCAGCAGTCTTTCTCGCGTTTTTTTATGCTCTTGAGTAATTCTTCTTTTTCCATAGGAGTAATGCCTTCCGGGTATGCCATACTCATTCGCCTCAATAAAAATACACCGTCATACCGCTGCTTGACAGTGGTATCTCATGGAGAAAGCCTGAAATTCTGGCTTTCGCCGGAATGACGGATATGTATTGGAATTTAGGCAAGTGAGTATATTTCTACAACCGGAACTTCCCATACCTGGTGTAAAATATCAGCTAGGTTTTGCGGGCTTGGAGTTTTTTACGGCAAGCAGGGCTTTCAACTCGCTGATTTGCTCCTGCATGAGATGCATCCTGCCAAGCATCCTTTCTTCGGAAAGTACCAGATCCATGGGAGTCGCTGGCCGATCCGCATGGACATGCTTTCTGGTCCGTCTCTCTTGCTCATTCGGAAGCGGTTTGGAGCGCTTGCGCCGCTCAACGCCCTGATAGCCTTCTTCTTCTATATGTACGATATTATGCATGGTATTGACAATGATGCCTACCAGCAGGTTCAGCATGGTAAAGGTTGTGATCACGATAAAACCGATAAAGAAAATCCAGGCGCCGGGATAGATTTTCATCAATGTTCTGGCGATATCCGACCAGCTGGCCAGCGTCATGATTTGGAAAAGCGTAAACATCGACCTGCCGATGGAGCCGAAATATTCGTCTGAGTAACCGGCATAAAAATGGGTTGCAATGACGGCGAATACATAAAACACAATGAACAAAAGCAGGAATACCGCCGCCACGCTGGAAATAGAAGCGGCAAGCCCGTTGACCACCCGCCGTATCGCAGGCACCGCCGAAACCAAGCGCAGCACCCGCAGGATACGGAAGGTTCGCAAGATAGCCAGATCTCCGCCGTTATAGACGAGGGATATGGCAATTACGATGAAGTCAAAAACGTTCCACCGGCTGCGTATGAACTTTTTGGGGCCAAAAGCAATGATGCGCAGGGTGATTTCAACGTTAAATACACACAGGATAGCCTGATCGATAAGGTGCAGGAGATTCCCATGGACTGCTTCCAGGCTTTTGGAGGTTTCCATGCCGAGGGTGATGGCATTGATGATGATGAGCGCAAGGACGGAGTTGCGGGTTATGCCGCTTTTCATGATGAGATTCAGCGAATTACGAAGGCGTATCCATCGCGAGAGGCACGCGCCGTCCTGAGATGCCGTCATACCCTTTATCCTATTGTTAGGACTATGATATTATAGGATATTCTTTAATATTTTATTAAAATGTCTGTTATAAGTAGTCTTCAAATCCATTTACCCATGGAAAAAACAGAATAAATCTCTGATATATCCCTATAAACGATCACGATTTTTGCAGTCAGAATATTTAGGGTTAATTTTTGTAAACACAAAAATTGTTGATGTGTATGCCATCCTCAACTAAAAATTGCTCGTTAGGTAATTCCGCCTGACATTAACCGCAGTTTATAAAAGGAAGGTCAATGAAAATACTTATTCTTACTGCAATAACAATAAGTTCACTTGTTGTATTATATGATGCTTCGGCTCAAGCCAGATGGACGGGCTGCCCAAATTGCCCTGTTGATGCTAATCGTTAGTCAACGGGTGCTAAATTGTTTAATTAAAATTCTAAATTCATTCATAAAGGAAATAACATATGAAAAAAGTTCTTATTATAGCTTCTACGGCTCTGCTTCTTTCCATTTCTGGAGCTTTTTCTACTTATGCAATGTCTGATCACTGCGAATTTTGTGATCCCATATATGGTAGGTAGAATTTAAGTAAATCTGTAGCTTGCGGCTAATTTGTTGGTTCGCAAAGCTCTGATGTCTTAATGCACATGTTCTAATAGCCTGTTCCGATATGTCGGAACAGGCTATTTGCTTTTAGTTGCCTTTTCTTCCAGTAGTACAGATATAAATAGATTCTGCGTATTACTTTGCGGTGCCGTCCTTTTTCTCTTCTTTTTTCTCGTCTTTCTTTTCTTCCGGCTTCGGCGGCTCAATAACCGGCGGCGGCAGGGGAGGAAGGGATTCGTCCTCAATCTTTACAAGGTGCGGCTTGGTGATTTTGGCCGGCAGGTTCGCAGTGGAAAGCAGACGGTGGAAGCTGCCAGTATTCTGTAGCATCACCAGATCGCCTGGCTTGAATACGATATCCTCCGGGTTCTGGTACTGCACCAGGGTTTTTGTGATATGGCTTTCCGTTACGACGGTATATTCATAGCCTTTTTTGTCGGAGGCGGCCTGTTCAGCTGCCCCCATGCCGCTTCCCCATATGCTGCCGATTTCATTGCCCATATAGGCGCCTGCCGGGCCTCCTACCCCGCCGACGCTCGCTCCTACGGGGGAGGAGGTGCTGGCAGCAGAGGCATGCCCGGTGATTTCCACCGGCCTGACATTGAATACTTCCGCATATTCAATAGTAACCGGCTGGCCGACTTCCTCGGCAGCGTACTGGCTTTGGCTCTGGGTCTTGGAACAGCC
Source organism: Alphaproteobacteria bacterium (assembly GCA_013286285.1). GTDB lineage: Bacteria > Pseudomonadota > Alphaproteobacteria > Rickettsiales > JABCZZ01 > JABCZZ01. Next base: position 4,153 of record JABDGA010000053.1, read on the forward strand.
TGATACCAACAGCAATAGTATAACCGTTCTAAGAAGCGTTTTCATATCCATTATTCTCCCCCGGTGAAAGTTGCCGGTATGATAAAATAGGGATTCAATATGTATAAAAATTCTATAAGAAAAAGGCCGCTCTTCAGGAGCAGCCTTTTCCGTTTCCTTACACGCTCTGGCTTAGCTACCTGTCAGAGCCTGGGTTTCGCCACCGTCATTCTGGTTGGCAGCGTTCTGCTCTTCAAACAGCTTGTCCTGCGCTTTCGCGATCTTCTTCATCCGCATCATTTGCGCACCGGTTCCGGCAGGAATCAGGCGACCGACAATGACGTTTTCCTTGAGTCCTGTCAGCGAGTCCACCTTACCTGCAACCGCAGCTTCGGTAAGCACGCGCGTGGTCTCCTGGAAGGAGGCAGCGGAGATGAAGGAACGCGTCTGCAGCGATGCCTTGGTGATACCCTGGAGCACCGGTATGGCGCTGGCAGGTTTGAAGCCTTCCGCAATCGTCTTGGCGTTGACGCTCTCGAACTCTTCCCTATCCACCAGTTCACCGGTGAGGAAGGTGGTTTCACCGGCATCGACGATTTCGATTTTCTGCAACATCTGGCGCACGATAACCTCAATATGCTTGTCGTTGATGCCTACACCCTGCAGGCGGTACACCTGCTGGACTTCATTGACCATGTAACGGGCGAGCGCTTCCACGCCCATGACGCGCAGAATATCATGCGGCACGGGATTGCCGTCCATCAGCAGATCGCCTTTCATGACGTAATCGCCTTCATGCACGGTGATATGCTTGCCTTTGGGAATCATATATTCCACTGGCTCAGCGGATGCGTCTTTCGGACGCACGATGATACGGCGCTTGGTCTTGTAGTCCTTGCCGAATTCAATAGTGCCTTCGATTTCGCTGATAATTGCATGGTCCTTGGGCTTGCGCGCCTCGAATAGTTCCGCCACACGCGGCAGACCGCCAGTGATGTCACGGGTCTTGGTCGATTCACGCGGGATACGGGCAAGCACGTCGCCACCATGTACTTCCTGGCCGTCCGTCACGGAAAGGATGGCGTTTACCGGCAACAAGTAACGTGCCTCCAGGCCGTTGGCGAGCGTGAGGGTCTTGCCCTTGGCGTCACGCAGCACGATGCGTGGTTTCAGATCCGCGCCGCGCGTCTGCTGGCGCCAGTCAGTGATCACCTTGTTGGATATGCCGGTAGCTTCGTCCATGACTTCGCGAAGCGATACGCCTTCGACCAGATCCTGGTAGCTGGCGATACCCGTCTTCTCCGTGATGATGGGGATGGTATACGGATCCCACTCGGCGAGCTTTGCACCTTTTTTCACTTTCGCGCCTTCGCCTGCCAGCACGCGTGCGCCGTAAGGCACCTTGAAGCGTGCGCGTTCGCGGCCCTGCTCATCCTTCAGGATAATTTCACAGGTACGGCTCATCACCACCTGGCGTCCCTTGCTGTCTTTCACGACGCTTTTGTTGGACAGGGTGAGGGTGGCGTCATGTGTGGCTTCAACGCTCGACACTTCCGCGCCACGCTGTGCCGCACCGCCGATATGGAACGTACGCATGGTCAACTGGGTGCCAGGCTCGCCGATGGATTGCGCAGCGATAACGCCCACTGCTTCCCCTATATTGACCGGAGTGCCGCGTGCCAGATCGCGTCCGTAGCATTTCGCGCAGACGCCCTGTTCGCTTTCACAGGTCAGCACCGAGCGGATGAGCACCGACTCAATACCGGCTTCATCGATCTTTTCCACGGTCTTTTCTTCAATCAGCTCGCCGGCGCGGACCAGCAGATCATTCGTGACCGGGTGGCGTACATCGTTGGAGGATGTGCGGCCCAGTATGACGTCGGAAAGCGTAACGATGATTTCACCGCCTTCGATAACGGGCTTGGCAATGATGCCTTTGCGGGTGCCGCAATCGTCCTGGCTTACAATGCAGTCCTGCGATACGTCCACCAGACGGCGTGTCAGGTAGCCGGAGTTGGCAGTTTTGAGCGCGGTATCGGCAAGGCCTTTGCGCGCACCGTGCGAAGAGTTGAAGTACTCAAGCACGCTGAGGCCTTCCTTGAAGTTGGAAATGATCGGCGTTTCGATGATTTCGCCCGAAGGTTTGGCCATAAGGCCGCGCATCCCAGCAAGCTGACGGATCTGGGCTGCAGAACCGCGGGCACCGGAGTTGGCCATCATATAAATTGAATTGATATGACGCGCCGATTTCTTCTCTTCTTTGGATACATTCTGCCCGGAGATGCGTTTCATCATGTCTTCCGCGACGACTTCAGTGCATTTCGACCAGGCATCGATGACCTTGTTGTACTTCTCGCCGGTCGTGATGAGGCCGTCGGAATATTGCTGTTCGAACTGACGCACTTCCGATAGGGTTTGCGAAATATGGCTGCCCTTGGTTTCCGGTACGATCATGTCGTCCTTGCCGAAGGAAATCCCCGCGCGGCAGGCGTGGCTGAAACCAAGCCCCATCATGCGATCGGCGAAAATCACGGCTTCCTTCTGGCCGCAATAACGATAAACCGAGTCAATCAGGTTACTGATTTCCTTCTTGGTCATGAGCTTGTTCACGTGTCCGAAAGACAGGTTCGGGTTGCGCGGCAGGAGTTCGGAAATAAGCATGCGTCCCGGTGTCGAATCCACGATTTCCACCTTCGGCGCGCCATTTTCATCCACCGAGCGATAGCGGCACTTTATTTTGCTGTGCAGCGTCACGACTTTGTTGTCCAGCGCCTGCTGTACTTCCGCCACATCGGTGAATATCATGCCTTCACCGGGTTCGCCGTCCGACATCAGGGAGAGATAATACAACCCGAGCACGATGTCCTGCGAAGGCACGATGATCGGTTTGCCGTTGGAAGGCGAAAGAATGTTGTTAGTGGACATCATGAGCACGCGTGCTTCAAGCTGCGCTTCAATGGAAAGCGGTACATGCACAGCCATCTGGTCGCCGTCAAAATCGGCGTTGAATGCAGTACAGACCAGCGGATGCAGCTGAATCGCCTTGCCTTCGATGAGGAGCGGCTCGAATGCCTGAATGCCGAGACGGTGAAGGGTAGGCGCGCGGTTCAGCATGACCGGATGTTCGCGGATGACTTCATCGAGGATATCCCATACTTCCGGGCGCTCGGATTCGACCATGCGCTTAGCGGCCTTGAGTGTCGTGGAGATGCCGTACAACTCCAGCTTGGCATAGATGAAGGGTTTAAAAAGTTCGAGCGCCATTTTCTTGGGCAGGCCGCATTGATGCAGCTTGAGCTCGGGACCGACGACGATCACAGAGCGACCGGAATAATCCACGCGCTTGCCGAGCAGGTTCTGACGGAAACGTCCCTGTTTACCTTTGAGCATGTCGCTCATGGATTTGAGTGGACGTTTGTTTGCGCCGGTGATGATGCGGCCACGGCGACCGTTATCAAACAGCGCATCCACCGATTCCTGCAACATGCGCTTTTCGTTGCGCACGATGATATCCGGCGCGCGCAGCTCAATCAGGCGTTTGAGCCGGTTATTACGGTTGATGACGCGGCGGTAGAGATCATTCAGGTCAGAGGTGGCGAAGCGACCGCCATCGAGCGGCACCAGAGGACGCAACTCCGGCGGAATCACCGGGATTACTTCCATCACCATCCATTCGGGGTTGTTGCCGGATTCAAGGAACGCTTCGATCAGCTTCAGGCGCTTCACCAGCTT
>JABDGA010000054.1:0-4174 GCA_013286285.1 Alphaproteobacteria bacterium
CGTGCCCGGCACCACCTTCTGCGGCGCGGTCAGGAAGTCGGAAAGCGCCTGAAATGTCCAGCTTCCGCCCTTGGCTTTCATACCGTCGGAATACTCAAATCCTGGTACTACCGCCACCTTGCGGCCCACGAGGTTATACTGGTTGGGGCCGACGCCATTAGGCTTGCCTTTTTCAAAGCCGTGGCAGACCTGGCAACGCTTGATAAGCTGTTCGCCCAGCTTCAGGTCGGCTTTCTTCAGGTAGGGGACGATATCCACCGGCTTATCAGACGGTCCTGCTGCTGCAGAGGAAACGCCTGCCGTCACAGGTGTTGCCGCAGGAGTAGCGGCGATATCCACCGTATACCCACGCCCTTTCGGCTGCGGCACGCCATAGAACATGTCAGCGAACGTTACCACCACTACTGTTACCACTGCGGCAAACACCACCGCACCGACAATCTGCGCCATCAGACAGCACAATCCGCTTTTTGGGCCGTTTTTCTGCATGTTTTTCCTTAAGGAATGATATCAACCGCAATCGTTATAATTTCTCTTGAACCATTGTTCAACAGGATAATATTATGTCTTATATGAATCCCGTTATACTTATTCCTGCGCGCCTGAAAGCAACTCGTCTTGAAGACAAACCACTGGCAGATATTCATGGCAATCCTATGATCGTGCATGTCTGGGAACGGGCGGTAGCAAGCAATATCGGCAAGGTATATGTCGCCTGCGACGATGAAAGGATTGAAGCCGCCATCCGCAGCCACGGCGGCAAGACCGTGATGACCGGACAGCATCATGCCTCCGGTTCCGACCGGATTTACGAAGCCCTGCAGAAAATAGATGCGGAAGCACAATATGATATAGTGGTCAACGTACAGGGCGATGTGCCAACGATCGATCCAGAAATTATCCGTGCCGTGATTGCGCCTTTACAGGATAAAACCGTGGATATTGGCACGCTCGCTTGTGAGATAATACTGGAGCAGGAGAAAACAGATCCAGCAGTGGTGAAGGTGGTAGTTACCAGTTGCCGGTTGCCGGTTGCCGGTAGTGCTGATTCACTGGCAACTGGCAACCGGCAACTGGCAACGGCTTTATACTTCACCCGCGCCACCGTGCCGTATGGCTCCGGGCCACTCTACCACCATATCGGCATTTATGCCTATAGAAGGAAAGCACTGGAACATTTTGTTAGCTTGCCGCCCAGCCCGCTAGAGCTGCGCGAGAAATTGGAGCAGCTGCGTGCGCTGGAAGCCGGGATGAAAATCGGCGTGGCGCTGGTAGATACCGTCCCGCTCGGCGTAGATACGCCGGAACATCTGGAACGAGCCAGAGAGATAATGAAAAAATCTACTCCGCTTTGACAAAAAAGAGCAATGTATGTCCGCTGTTACCATTTACCCATTGCGTATCCGTTATCCGGAATAGGGCTGAAGTGGCATAGGTTGTGGCGGATGCCAGCCTGCGCGCATTACGGCTCATGACCATAAACTGCGTGCCGTCGGCCCTTTTATCTGCAAACCGTACATACACCGGAGGTGCAAGAGGATGCTTATCCGTATCCGATGGCATGCCGACGAACATCTGGATATTATTCTCTTGCGCAATCTGTTTGACGAACATGCCCGCCGCCATGCTGGCAGCGTTTTCCGTCAGGATAACGATATGGGTGACATCATCGGGCACTATACCGGACTTTCCGGCTCCCTTGATATTCAGAAAGTAATTCTGGCCTATCGCCTCAGGTGGATGGGAAGCAGACCGCGAGCAGCAGGAAATCAGCAGCGGAAAGCTTAGCAGAACGAGCGCAAGAAACCGTTTTTTATGCAAAGCCATACTATTTTATACTCCCAGCAGCAATCTACGCGGATCTTCCACAGCTTCCTTGATTTTCACCAGGAAGGTCACCGATTCGCGCCCGTCAATGATGCGATGGTCATAGGACATAGCCACATACATCATCGGGCGGATGACTACCTGTCCTTTTACCGCGACAGGGCGCTCTTCCGTCTTGTGCATGCCGAGAATAGCCGATTGCGGCGGATTGATGATGGGCGTGGAAAGCAGAGAGCCATAGACGCCGCCATTGCTGACCGTGAACGTACCGCCGGTCATGTCGCTCATGCCGAGCGTGCCGTCCTTGGCCTTGGCGGCAAGACGGGAGACTTCGGCCTCGATTTCGGCAATCGAAAGTTCATCGGCATTGCGTACCACCGGCACTACCAGTCCCTGTGCCCCGCCAACCGCCACGCCGATATCATAAAACTTCTTATAAACGATTTCATCGCCTTCAATGCTAGCGTTGACTTCGGGAATTTCCTTAAGCGCCGCCACCGCCGCTTTCACAAAGAAGCCCATGAAACCGAGCCGATGCCCGTGCTTCTTCTCAAATGCATCCTTATATTCATTGCGCAGCGCCATGACATTGCTCATGTCAATCTCATTGAACGTCGTAAGGATCGCCGCCGTATTCTGTGAGTCTTTCAGGCGCTTGGCGATAGTCTGGCGCAGCTTGCTCATGCGGACGCGCTCTTCCCTGCCGGTTGCCGGTTGCCGGTTGCCGGTTGCGGGTGAAGCAATGGCGTTGAGAACATCACCTTTGGTGGCACGGCCATCCTTGCCGGAACCTTGGACACCGGCAAGATTGGCGTTATTTTCCTCCGCAATCTTACGCGCTGCGGGGCCTGAGTTGCTTCCAGAGGGTTCAGGGTTCGGGGTTCGGGTTTCAGCCTGTTTCTCCGGTACAGGCGCCTTGACACCTGACACCTGGCTACTGGCAGCGGCTCCTGAAGCGCCCTCCTCAATCCTGCCCAGCAGTGCACCGACTTCCACCGTGCTACCTTCTTTGGCAAGAATTTCCTTCAGCACGCCGCCTGCCGGGGCATTCACCTCAAGGGTAACTTTGTCGGTCTCAAGTTCGGCCACCGGCTCGTCCGCTTTGATGGCGTCCCCTACCTTCTTGAACCACTTGGATATGGTGGCCTCGGAAACCGATTCGCCCATTACAGGGACAACTATATCTTTAAGCGCCATATATTCTCCTTTTTTAATCGCCCCCGCTTCGGCCTGCTGGCCTTCGCGATGAGCCTGACACCTTCGGTGACTAAAGAGTGCAGCCTTCTGGCTGCGTCCTATCTGTCGCCGGTTAAAATTTTATAAAACGTAATACTTAAACTATCGCCCCATGGCAATGTTTATATTTCTTGCCCGACCCGCAGGGACAGAAATCGTTCCTCGCCACCTTGCCCCAGCTTGCCGGGTCATTGGGATTACGGTTTTCCGGGCTTACATGCGCACGCAGTGGCGCGTGGTTAATCTCAACCATATCCGCCGCCGGAGCTAGCGCCGGATCGGAGCGGCCTTCCTGCATTTTCTGTGCCCGCTGCATCTGCTCGAGCGTCGGCATCGGACGTTCCATCTGGATCTCCAGATGCGCCATGCGCGACGTCACCTGTTCGCGCAATTGCGAGAGCAATTGTTCAAACAGCGAGAAGGCCTCCTGTTTGTATTCATTGAGCGGATCGCGCTGCCCGTAAGCGCGCAAGTTTATGCCATGGCGCAGATGATCAAGCGACAGGAGATGATCCTTCCAGAGCTGGTCAAGCGTCTGCAGAAGCACACGTTTTTCCGCCATGCGCATGATTTCATCGCCGTAATGCGCCCCCTTATGGGCCATCTGCTCGGTGGCGATTTTTTGCAGCCTTTCCAGTATTTCCTCATCGGCGATGCCTTCTTCCTTCGCCCAGTCCTTGAGCGGAGTATGCAGGCCATAAATCCGAAATACTTCCCTTTCCAGCGCTTCCATATCCCACTGTTCTGGATACGAACGCTTGGGCACGAAATTTCCCACCAACTCCTCGTTGATTTCCGTGCGCATGGCCGCGATAGTGTCAGAAACATGTTCCGCCGTCATCATCTCAATACGTTGATCGTAAATCACCTTGCGTTGATCGTTCATCACATTGTCGAACTTGAGCAGGTTCTTGCGAATTTCGTAGTTACGCGCCTCTACCTTCTGTTGGGCTTTCTCAATCGCCTTGTTCATCCAGGGATGGAAGATCGCCTCCCCCTCTTTCAGTCCCAGTTTCTGCAGCAGCCCGTCAATGCGCTCGGAGCCGAAAATCCGCATGAGGTCATCTTCAAGCGACAAATAGAATTTCGACGCGCCGGGATCCCCCTGGCG
>JABDGA010000054.1:4184-5117 GCA_013286285.1 Alphaproteobacteria bacterium
CTGGCGCCCTGAGCGGCCACGCAGCTGGTTATCAATGCGGCGACTTTCATGGCGTTCCGTGCCTGTGACATAGAGCCCGCCTGCCGCCAGCACTTCCGCTTTCTCGCGCTCGACTTCGGCTAGTATTCTCTGGGCAGCAGGAGAGGCCCTCTCCACCTCCGGCCCCAACTCATCCACAATACGCATGTCGGGATTGCCGCCCAGCATGATGTCTGTCCCGCGCCCCGCCATGTTGGTGGCGATGGTCACTGCGCCCGACCGCCCGGCCTGCGCGATGATATGCGCTTCCTTGTCATGGTGGCGCGCATTGAGCACGTTATGGGTAATTTTCGCTTTCTTGAGCAGGCTGGAAAGATATTCCGATTTTTCAATACTTACCGTACCAACCAACACCGGCTGTTTGCGCGCATGGCATTCTTTGATATGTTCAATCACAGCAGTATATTTCTCAGCAGCCGTGCGGTATATCTCGTCATGCGCGTCCTGACGCTTCACTGTAACGTTGGTCGGGATTTCCACCACTTCCAGCTTGTAAATATCGCGGAATTCATTCGCCTCGGTCATCGCCGTCCCGGTCATGCCGGCTAATTTGGGATAGAGACGAAAATAATTCTGGAACGTAATCGAGGCCAGCGTCTGGTTTTCGTTCTGGATTTCGACCTTTTCCTTGGCTTCCAGCGCCTGGTGCAGCCCTTCGGAATAACGCCGTCCTTCCATCATGCGGCCAGTGAATTCGTCGATGATGATCACCGCGTCATCCTTGACGATATAATCTACATCACGCGCATAGAGATTATGCGCCCGCAGCGCCTGGTTGACATGATGCACCAGCGCGACATTATCAATATCGTAAAGCCCGAGGCCTTCCCCCAGCAATCCGGCGCCGACTAGCAGATCCTCCACCCGCTTTACACCCGGATCGGTCAGCACCAC
>JABDGA010000054.1:5127-7780 GCA_013286285.1 Alphaproteobacteria bacterium
TCGTAAGTTTGGGGATAATACGGTCTACCCGTGTATAGAGATCAGAATTATCTTCCGTCGGACCCGAAATAATCAGCGGCGTGCGCGCCTCGTCGATGAGGATGCTGTCCACTTCGTCCACAATCGCATAGTTGAACGGGCGCTGCACCATCTGCGGCACGGAATATTTCATGTTGTCGCGCAGATAGTCGAAGCCCAGCTCGTTATTGGTTCCATAGGTAATATCGCAGTTATACGCCTCCTTGCGTTCCATATCGTCGATGCCGTGCACGATGACGCCGACGGAGAGTCCCAGGAAGCGGTAAATCCGCCCCATCCACCCGGCATCGCGCTGGGCAAGATAATCGTTTACCGTCACGATATGCACGCCCTTACCGGAAAGCGCGTTGAGATACGCGGCAAGCGTTGCCACCAGCGTTTTGCCTTCCCCAGTGCGCATCTCCGCAATCATGCCCTTATGCAGCACAATGCCGCCCACCAGCTGCACATCGAAATGGCGCATGCCCAGCACACGCTTGGATGCCTCGCGCACCGTAGCAAATGCCTCCGGCAGCACCTTATCCAGCGCCTCACCGCCCGCCACACGGGATTTAAGCCACGCGGTACGCGCGGTCAACTCAGCGTCAGATAACCTGGCCACTCCCTGCTCAAGCGCGTTGATGGCCTGCACCTGGCTTTTCAGCGAAGCAACATAGCGGTCATTGGCGGTTCCGAAGATTTTTCTGGCGAGATTTCCTATCATGGGTGTCAAGAAATAGGGGTTAGGCAGAGGGATGTCAATGGTGGAGGCTGGCGCTAGACGCATACGCTATGACTTTGCCCGTCTTTGCTGACGTAATTGTCTAAAATTCTCTAAAGTGGCTTCAATTTCCTCACGTAATAATCTTTGCATCTCCCCTTTGCCCAAGGCATTTATGTCTGTCAATTGCTGTTGTAGTTCACGTTCAACGAAACTGTTCACTTGATTGATGGCATTTTGAACAAAAGGTCGCAATGTGACTTGTGCTTGCATTTGGTTTCCGGAAGGGAAGAGTTCATGGCAGGAAGTTAATTTGTTTTCCTGTTCAGCAATATCCTCCTGCTGCGCCAAGTTCAGCTTCATCTCTGCCAATTTTATCACTTCTCTGTCAAAATCTCCCCAGAAAAGCCTAAGTTGCGATGGGGCATCATAAAAATCCTTCATTGGCAAATCATCTCCCATATTCCCGGCTAATGTTGCCTTGGTGGTGTACCAAATCTCGGATTTACGGGTTGACATGATAAGATCATTCTCCATTTTACTGCGCCTATTGTGCATTTCTCCACGAGCAATTGCGGTAACTCTATCTATATCTTTAAAAGACTCTGTACGCATGCTACTTATTAGAATTTCAGTAGGGAAAGCAGGATGAATCTTTGTGCTACCCTGAGGATAAACAGGGGCGGGTAGAGTATTATGCTGTTGTATTCCTTTAGTCGCGTATTCTACTCTTTCAACTAATCTATCTTTTATCCTAGAAAAACAGTTTCTCAACTCTTCGTAAGGCAATATACAAAAACGTGTTTCCGGAGCAGATTCAAGCCTTTTCAGGATATTTCTTGCTTGCGCATCATATACTTGTTGCACCGCGGTTTGCTTATAAAATTGTAGAAAATCATTTCTGTACCTCCCCTTTTCATCACCAAGGAAAATATCGCCAATCGCTTCATCTAACGATCTTGTATAATTTGGATCAAACTCATTGCGAAAAAGAAATGGTTTCTCCAATGCGTTTTGCGCTTCCGTATCAAGCGCATCATACCAAGTAGTGTCCATTTAAATACCCCTCAAACTCTTTCTGCACGATATTATACATTATCCATTTCAATTATGCTCCAGCATCCCCTCCAACTGCGTATAGACTCCTCTGGCAATCACCAGCACCGCTACCCAAGGGAAAAACACCAATAAAAAATAAAAAGAAATGAGCCAGAATTTTCTTCCTGCCCAGGCGAGAGTGAGCCGATGCATGCTGGCAATGCCGGAAAGAAAATAGGGCAGAAGCATTATCAGGAAAACCGTTTTCCCTGCGAAGCTGTCATTGCCTTTTCCTAGAAAAGCGAGCGCGGCGCTCAGGAGGAGAATAACCGGCAGCCACATGGGCAGCCCCAAGGGCGTAAATGCAAGACTTGGACGCAAAGCCACATGCCTAGATACCAGCAGCGTATTGGCCAGTACCACAAAGGCATAAATCAACAGTACCCATATCCAGCTTGCCGCCGCAAATACCAGGAAACTCCATTGGTTGGCAAGCAGCCTGATATAATGGCTGATGTTGGGGTCGGCGTCCTCCATCGGGCTATTGGAGGTATCGGACAGCGCCGCCGCAACGATGGTTTTAAGCTCTATATGCTCCGCATGTACCGATGTCAGGGCAAATACCATGAACACACCGGCGGAGAGCAACGTCATTTCCGAAAGCGCCGAGAGCGCCGGATACCACTGCTTTGCCACGCCGTCTCCACGACAAAGCAAACACTTACGCACGAAATGCGTCAGGGGCAATATAATAAAGAGAGCAAAAAAAAGTATATAGCCCGCATCCGCCAGCAACGCGATAACCGCGCAGGCAATCACAGCAGCAAACATGCCATGCCGCGCCGAAAGGGACAGGCCAACGGAAGCAAGCGGCAG
>JABDGA010000055.1 GCA_013286285.1 Alphaproteobacteria bacterium
CGTTAACCGATCGTGTCTCCGCCGAGCTTCACCCCTTATCCAAAAAAGCCAAGGATGCAGCAAGTGCCGCCGTGCTGGTCTCACTTATGCTTTCTGGTATGGTATGGGGCGCTGTGCTGCTTGGGCTATGATTTACGCTTTATGCCGTGGAATATAACACGCAGTATATTGCGGATACGGAAAAAACGCCTTCTGCGGAAATAATCATCAAATGCCAGCGGTCCCGGCATGGAATAATAATGCGCATCCGTTTCGGATATGGTAATCGCGGGTACTGCTTCGCCGTGGGCCAATCTTCGTACTATCTGCTGCAGGAGGCGGCTGCCTAGGATAGCGGTCTTCATCAGGACTTGTTGCTGTGTCATCTGCGGCGTGATTAAAAAACGTGCACGTGCAAGCAGTGCCCCGGTATCGATGCCGTCGTCGATCCAGTGGACGCTGACGCCTCCGTGCTGCTCTTCATTCTGTAATACCCAAAAATAATTCATCACGCCGCGATAGTTGGGCAGCCAACCTGGATGGATGTTAAGTACGCCGAGGCGCGGGATTTTAAGGAGCGGTGAGCGTATGATCTGGTGAAAATACGCCGATACGATAATATCTGGCTGTTTTTCCTGCAGGAAATCTAACACCGATGCGTCATTGACGTTTTTACAGGAAAGGACGGGAATCTTCAGCCGATGCGCCAGCAACCAACCCGGCAGAAAGCCACCCTTGCGCACAATCGAAAGAAGGACAGCGACGGCGTAGGTCATCAGTTCCACACTGCGTTGCCAGAAAAGCATCAGCCCAAGCCGGATACCGGTCTTTTTTAAGGGGCCAAGATGCATATAGCCGGTCTTTGCTGAAAACAATGGTGAAGCGCGTACCAACCCTACGATCTCTAACTCTTGCCTATGCAATAGGTTAAAAACAATAGCGCTGCCCAAATGTCCACGTGAATACAGCAATACGGTACGGAGGCGCGGCGATCCGGAAGCAGAGTTTTTCATTTTTAGATCTTCATTCTTGTCTGCCGGAGGGACAAATTTTAATAATCATCCTTCTGAACAGCACAACATTTGAACGCAATCGCTAAGTGGCACAGCGGCCGGTTCGCCTTGAAATACTCGTAGCTATTATAGCTAAGATCCGGGGCAACACAATTATCAGGACCGGGTTTTGCCAGTGTTCCCCATGCTTCCTTGGGCCAGTGCGCATTGCCATTGACGATGACACGACCGGCAAGCGGCACGCCGTCATCCATTTTTTCATCAATGGCGCGCGCCTGCAAAGGGGTAAGTGCATTCGAATTATCTATCATTTTGCCTTCTTTGATGCCTTCGATGCGGGAAATTTCATAATAATTGCCATAAGGCAGCCGGGGCGCTGGGGATTCCTGCGCGACATCCGTATTCCACACAGTGACATAGAGTCCGCTATCTACCGGCGACTCAGGCAGGTATGCGTTAAGGATGCTGGCCTGATCCAGCCGCCTGTCATACAGATGGTTGTCGGCGCTAAAGGTATCAGGCAGGAGTTCCGCGGTGGCGAGCTGTCCCCAGAAAAGTGCAGTCTCGCAGCCTAGGTTCCATTGCCAGCCCAGGCTGCAGGGGGATATTTTCCCATCGCCATCGCTATTGCCTGGTGTCCCGTCGCCTGCGGCAAGCCCTGCGCGCTGTGCGCTGACTGCAAGCAAGTCGCCGGGCAGCCCGCCATATTTGTCAAAAAAAGTCGCCGTGGCGGCATCGAACGTTTCTATCTGGATTATCTGTGAATGCAAATGTGATATTTCTATGATGTCCCTGGTAATAAATACGCCGCCTATGAGAAAACCTGTGACGATACAGGCCAGTGCTACATTTAATAGCGTTAAAGTAGACGCAATATTATGATTGCTATTTACTGTGGTAGCATGTGACATGGCAACTGCGGATGGGATTAAATGGATGCAGCACTATTATAGCAGAGTCTCAATATGATTTCTGCACAAAATTTATTTTTCTAAAATATATTAATATGATGATATATAGGAATAATAAGATCTAAAATTCGAAGTTTATTTGATTGACATTATTTCGTAGCAACTAATAAGCATGGTGTATGAGTCGTTATAAGCCTCCTGCCTATGATTGTCCGTTATGCCCGAGGTTGCTGGATTTCCGTACCGCCAACCGTAAGGCGTATCCGGAATTTTATAACGGCCCTGTGCCTTCCTTTGGTGCTCTGGAGGCGGAATTGCTGATTGTCGGCCTGGCCCCTGGCCTCAAAGGTGCCAACCAAACCGGGCGGCCCTTTACCGGCGATTACGCCGGGATCATTTTATACGCTGCATTGGAAAAACATGGGTTTGCAGAGGGGAAATATGATCCGGAAAAAGTGACCAGTAAAAAAAATAAAACACAGGTCACAAGCCAGAGGTCACAGGCCACGGACGGTTTTGTGTTGCTTAACTGCCGTGTTACCAATGCGGTGCGCTGCGTGCCGCCTGCCAATAAGCCGGAGCCTTCGGAAATTAAGCAGTGCAATGCCTTCCTTGTGGCGGAAATCAAGGCGATGAAAAGGCTAAAAGTGATTGTAAGTCTTGGCCAGATTGCCCATAAGGCGGTTGTTCAGGTCTGTGGCCTAAAACAGTCGCAATACACGTTCGGCCATGCCGTAAGGCATGACCTGCAACTTGCAACCGGCAACTTGCAACTTCTCAACAGCTACCACACCTCCCGCTATAATATTAATACTGGCACTTTGACGCAAAATATGTTTGATGACGTGATAAGAATGGCACAGAAATTAATAGCAGGTAATACATAAAATATGCGTCTGTCGGATACCATACTGATTACCGGTGCTTCAGGAATGATAGGGGGCGCCCTGCGCAGGATACTGCAGGAAGGGCATTACACGCGGTTGCTGGTTCCCTCCCATGCCGATCTTGAACTGCGTGATGCCAGGCAGGTGGAAGCCTATTTCACGAAACATAAGCCGGATGTGGTATTCCATCTGGCCGCCCGCGTGGGCGGGATCCATGCGAACAACACCTATCCAGGCCAGTTCGTCTATGATAACACTGTGATACAGGCGAATGTGTTTGAAGCCGCCCGTAAATCCGGTGTCAAGAAACTGCTTTTCCCCGGTTCCGCCTGCACCTATCCGAAGCTTGCGCCGCAACCGGTGCAGGAAAAGGAACTTATGAATGGCCCCGTGGAACCCACCAATATCGCCTATGCGGCTGCCAAGATTAACGGCATTATCATGGCGCAAAGCTATGCCCGTGAATACGACATGAACATAATCATACCGATGCCTACCAATACTTACGGAGTGGGGGATAATTTCGATCCCAAGGCTTCGCACGTGATTCCTGCGCTCATGCGGCGTTTCCATGAAGCGAAGCAAAAATCCCTGCCTGAAGTGGTGATATGGGGCAGCGGCGCACCTTTGCGGGAGTTCATCTATGTGGATGATATCGCACAAATTTTTATTTTCCTGATGCAAAATTATGACGCACATGATATTATTAATGCCGGCACCATGCAGGAAATATCCATAAAGGATCTGGCAGCTAAAATTGCCAAAATAGTGGACTACTCAGGGAAAATATCGTTTGATGCTACAAAATCGGACGGTGCACCGCGCAAGATGCTGGATTCTTCCCGGCTTTTTGGATTGGGCTGGAAGCCGCAGGTCAGTTTAAGCGAGGGGCTGCAACGCATGTACGAAACGCATTTCACCAGGATAGCTGCATGATTATCAGCCGCACTCCCTATCGTGTTTCATTCTTTGGCGGCGGCACTGATTACCACGCGTGGTATCGCGAGCATGGCGGTGCGGTGCTTTCCACCACTATCAATCACTATTGTTACCTCACCTGCCGCTATCTGCCGCCGTTTTTTAAGGAAAAGTCGCGCATCGTCTGGTCGCATATTGAGAAGGTAATGCACCATAATGACATCCAGCACCCGGCAGTGCGGGCGGTGTTGCAATATTTTTCCGGTGAGCATAACGGGGTGGAAATCAGCCATACCGGCGATCTGCCGGCGCGTTCCGGCCTTGGCTCCAGTTCGGCGTTTACCGTCGGGCTGCTCAATTCGATGAATGCGCTGCATGCGCGTATGTCCAACAAGCGCGAGCTTGCTTGTGAAGCAGTGCATATTGAGCGTGATGTATTGCAGGAAAATGTCGGCGTACAGGACCAGATAGCGGTCGCGTTTGGCGGGTTCAATAAAATCACCATCTCGCAATCCGGGGATTTTGCGGTGTCCCCGGTGATTCTCCCACAGGCGCGGCTGAAAGATTTGCAGGAGCATTTTCTCCTCTTTTTTACAGGTGTTTCGCGTAATGCCACGGATATTGCGGCGGAGCAGGTGAAATCGCTGGGCAGCAAGCAATCGGAACTTAAGGCGATGCGAAAACTGGTGGACGATGCCTTAAACGTCGTGATGTATGATACGGATATACGGGAGTTTGGACGCTTGCTGCATGAAACCTGGCAGATCAAGCGTTCGCTTTCTCCAGGTGTTGCACCGGAATTTGTGGACGATATTTATGCGAAAGCCCGGAAAGCGGGCGCTATCGGCGGCAAGCTGCTGGGCGCGGGTGGTGGCGGGTTCATGCTGTTTTTTGCGCCGCCGGAGCGCCATCTTGCCATCAAACGGGCGCTGGACGATCTGTTGTGGGTGCCTTTCTCCTTTGAAAATGCCGGTTCGCAGATTATCTTCTATGATCCGAATTCCTATGCGCTCGATACCCTCAACCGGCGCGATTTCCATCACCTGGTGGAACAAAAAGCAAATGATTCCTCTTCCGCTCTCACGGATAAAGTGATAGCAATGCCTGCGAAAAAAAGAATACTTACTGTGTAGGGTGAGTTGTTAGCCGTTCGAACAACAAACAACTAACAACTAACAACAAGCAACCAAGCGTATGACAGGCGTAATCGATTTAGAAAATGTTTCCGTGTGGGGGGGTAGATACCCATGCGCGGGCGGCAAGCCTCCGGCAGTGGTTTATCAGCCGTAAATCGATCGCTGGCGTGCGTATCCCGATTCTGCAGGACGTCACTTTCCATGCGAAGCCCGGTGACCGCATCGCGATTATCGGGCAGAATGGCTGCGGGAAATCGTCCTTGCTGAAAGTCATATCCGGTAATTATCCCATACATGAGGGCAAGCGCCATGTGGAAGGCGCAGTCGTGCCCCTGATTGAAATGGGTGCAGGCTTTGAAGCGGAGATGAGCGGACGCTATAATATCAAGCTGAGCTATGCCTACCGGGGGAAACTGCAGGCGTACTCGAAGGCGATAGAGCAGACCATCATCGATTTTTCCGAGCTGAACGAAAAAATTGATTTACCACTTAAAACCTATTCTTCCGGCATGGTCGCCCGGCTTGCGTTTTCTTCGGCAATTTTTCAGGATCCCGACATATTGCTGCTGGACGAAATTTTTGCGACCGGGGACGCAGGCTATATTGAGAAGTCGCAGGAAGTATTGCGTAAAAAAGTGACTAATGTTTCTATCGCTATCATGGTCAACCATGCTCCCAATGAATTTACCGATTTATGTAACCGTTTTATCCTGATGAACAAGGGGCGCATTATCAATGAAGGTAGCCGCAAGGAAATCCTGAGCCATTATTATAAGGATATCCTCCATATTTCCGACCAGAATATAGTAGCCGCATGAACCAGAGCTCAGTCCGCCAATTCAAAGTATTCCTCAACCCCTATTACTGGCAGACCGCGGTGCTGATTGCAAAGAACGGCCTTGCACGCCTGTACCGCAATTCCTTTCTCGGCATTTTATGGACGTTGTTCCAGCCGCTCACCATGGTGCTGGTCTACGCCACCATCATGCCGATGATCATGCGTTCGCCGACTGCCAATTACACGCTCTATGTGATTGTCTCTTTCCCGGTATGGGGGTTCTTTTCAGCCTGCATCATCGGCTCCAGCCAATCTATTTTATGCAACGGCGAAACGCTCAAGCGATGTATCGTTTCTGCCAGTGTGTTTCCGATAGCCGATGTATTGCGCCACGCCTATACCTTCTTCGTATCGTTTACAACCATATATACGGCGGCGATAGTGCTGGGAATCGCGCAATTCGACATACGGATATTGCTGGTGCCGCTTTATTTCATCCCCATACTGATGATTATTGGATCGGCGGCGATTACGATTGCATTTATCGCGCCCTATATCCGCGATATCGGCGAGCTGGCCAGCATTTCCATGACCATGCTGTTCTGGATGACACCGATAGTATATCAGGTTCAGATGCTGCCTCCCGAAGCGCAGGATTTCATGCATTTTAACCCGTTTTTTATCATGATCCGTCCCATCCAGATGCTGGCTTACGGACACACGGTGCCGGGATTAACCGATACGCTGCACCTGCTTGTCCTGACTGCGATTGCGGTTATCCTGGGATTCAGTGTCTACCGCATATGCAGGCGGAATTATGTGTATTATTTATAAGGAAAGCGCCTATGCAGAAATTGATCCGTGAATCCATTGAAAATACCCGTAACACCATTGATCAGGCGCTGGCCGATAATGAGCTTATTGCTGCCGTCGCCAGAGCGGGAGAAGCCTGTGTGGCGGCATTGCGGCAGAAAAAGAAGATCCTGTTGGCGGGTAACGGCGGCAGCGCGGCGGACTCGCAGCATATTGCGGCGGAGCTGGTAAGCCGCCTGAATTACGACCGTCCGGGCCTGAGCGCCATTGCCCTTACTACCGACACCTCAGCGCTAACGGCGATTGGCAATGATTATGGCTTTGAGCGGGCATTTGCACGGCAGGTCGAAGCGCTGGGGCAGGAAGGCGACGTACTGATTGCCATTTCCACCTCCGGCAATTCCGCCAATATACTGGCGGCACTTAAGTCGGCACGCGCGCAGCGCATCACGACTATCGGCCTGACCGGCAAGACCGGCGGAAAAATGGCAGAGTTGTGCGATATCGTCCTGAAAATGCCGTCCACCTGCACACCCAATATCCAGGAATGCCACATCATGTTCGGGCACATTATCTGCCAGATTATCGAGGATACGCTTGATCTGCCAGGTTTCATGCAGCAGGGACGTGGTTCCGGGCAGCACCTTGGCAAAATAGAAGCGTGCGGTGGTAAGTTTGGCATCATAGAATTCCGGGTCAGAGTCGCGTTTTGCAATCGCAATGGCTGCGATTCTTGCCCATATCCAGGCCAGCACCACCAGTGAGAACAGGTGCAGATATTCCGTGGCTCCGGCGGCGGCGTCATCGGGATTTTTGAGTCCGGCGGTGGCGATGTAGAGTGTTCCCTGCTGCAAATACCCCAGATGTTTGGCCAGCGGTTTGATGAATTCAGCCATGGCCGGATTATTCTTATGCTCCGTGATGAATGCATCCGCCGGGTGAAAGAACGCGCGCAGGTAACGTCCGTTGCCCATGGCCAGTTTGCGGAACACCAGATCGAGCGCCTGCACCCCGTTCGTGCCTTCGTAAATCTGGGCGATACGGGCGTCGCGTACATACTGCTCGACGCCGTAATCCTTGATATAGCCGTAGCCGCCATAGACCTGCACGGCGAGGTTGCTCACTTCCGAACCCATATCGGTCATATACGCCTTGACTATCGGGGTCATGAGCTGGACGAAGTCGTCGGCATCCTGTTTGACCTGTTTATCTGTGTGGCGGTGCGCCAGATCGGCGTGGAAGGCGGTAAGCATAGCGAGCGTGCGCGCGCTTTCGGTAAATGCCCGCATGGTAAGAATCATGCGCCGCACATCCGGGTGAGCAATGATCGGATCGGCTTCCT
>JABDGA010000056.1 GCA_013286285.1 Alphaproteobacteria bacterium
ATCGAGCGCATCACGCATAATTACGACAAGCCACAATTCGGCATTACGGAAACAGAAGTAGGTGGTAAGAAAGTCGCAGTGCGCCAGGAAACGGTGATGAAAAAGCCGTTCTGTCACCTGCTGCATTTTGTTCGCGATACCAAGGTTGCAAGCCCTAAGCTCCTGATTGTCGCCCCTATGTCCGGACATCACGCGACGCTCCTGCGCGGCACGGTCGAAGCTATGCTGCCTTTCGCCGATGTCTACATCACCGACTGGATGGACGCACGCATGGTGCCTCTGTGGGAAGGCAAGTTCGATATGGAAGACTATACCGCCTATATCATCGAGTTCATGCAGACACTGGCTCCCGACCTGCATGTGATGGCGGTGTGCCAGCCTTCCGTTTCTGTGTTTGCGGGTGTAGCCGTCATGAATGCGCAGCATGATCCGTTATCACCGCTTTCTATGACGCTCATCGGCGGCCCGATTGATACCCGCGAAGCGCCGACGAAAGTCAACCAGACCGCTAAAGAGCATTCGCTTGGCTGGTTTGAGTCGAATGTCATCACCCGCGTGCCGGTCAACCATCCGGGCTTTATGCGCCGCGTATATCCGGGCTTCGTGCAGCTCATGAGCTTTATCTCGCTTAACCTGGACCGCCATATTGACTCGCATTTGCAGTTCTTCAATCATCTAGTAGTGGGCGATGGTGATAGCGCCGCGGCACATAAGAAATTTTATGATGAATATCTTTCCGTGATTGATCTACCGGCGGAATTTTACCTGCAGTCCATTGATATGGTGTTCCAACGCCACCTTCTCCCCAAGGGCGAGCTCCCCTATAAAGGCGAGATCGTGGATCCCAAAGCCATCCGCCAGACCGCCATGCTTTGCCTGGAAGGCGAACTCGATGACATTTCCGGTGTCGGCCAGACGCGCGTGGCGATGGATCTGACCAAGAATCTTCCCACATCCATGAAGAAATATCACCTGGAGCCGAATGTCGGCCATTACGGCATCTTCAACGGGCGCAAATTCAGGAACAATGTCCTGCCGATTATTGTGGATTTCATGAAGGAACATGCAAAATAGTCTTATTCTTCGCAATTATGGCTTTCTCATAGCAGGTTGCACACCGGATGCCGTCTTGAAGACGGCATAACAGCAGAAACAAAATACCAATAAGTAGCTCAAGACTCTCATAAAAGCGTTATGGCGTCATAAAATATTAACATTTATTAGCTTAAATAAGTTAAATAATCATGTTAATATTATAAGGATAAATACCAACTATATTTTCAAATTTATAACAACATACTGTTGTAAAGCTTATACGGATTTAATATGAGCGGCAATTCTTGTCCGTCGTTCCTTCCTTCACTCCAGCACACATCTTCTTTTACAGCTCTTTTGCTTATACTGTGTGTGCCTGCAAGCAGTCAGGCTGATTCCTATAGCTGCACGGGAGAGTATAATTGCCAGTCAATCTCAGGAGCGGCGCAAACGAAAATGCCCCTATCCAGTGCAGCAAGGTCAAATAAAGAAGACAAAGGCAATGGTGAAAACGAAGGCAGCGGTATAGGCGGTTGCTTTTATCATGGCGGCTTTTGCACTTACGCCAGCCAGTGCAAGGCAGATGACGGAGTAGTCACTGGCCGGGATGACTGCGCCAAGGGCTACATTTGCTGCCTCATTGACTGAACTTGCATCGTTTCTACAACATAAAAAAATGCGCTGGTGGATTAAACCAGCGCATAAAGTTATGGGAAGCAGTCAAAGAAAGTAAAATTTTACAGCAAATTGCCGTTTATATATTCCTGTTAAAAGAAGACATATTGCAGCCTTACGCCGAAAATATTTTCATCCTCATTTGTGGTGGAGATGTTGTTTGCCGGATTGGGAAACTGCGTGATACTGTCCGCATATATATTATATTGATATGTTAGCCCGAAAACCAACCGATTGGGCACGACAGTGTAATTCAGAGCGGCATTAAGATTGGTAACATCCCCTGGCCTGTTGGTATTGGTAAGCAGTGTGGTCTGGTTGGTGGAATCATAGCTATTGTTAAAATTCTCACCAATACCTGCGTTAAATGAGAATTTCTCATTCAGCCGGGTCTGGGTAGAAACCGCAAGCTGGTAATCCCTTACCGAAGAGGTGTTACTAGTTTGATTATTGGTAATGTTCAGCGTATTTCTGCTGCCGACATATACTGCCGTGGCGGCCCCACGAATAGTGAAGTCCCTGGTCTTATAGCCAATCGCCACCGTGCCGGAAGCTTGGCTGCCGCCGTTGGCGACGGAGCCGTCCGTCGTTACGGAGGCGGTGCGCGCATCCACCCAATCCGGTGAATAGACAGCAAGAATATCCAGGTTGAAGGGCTTGGTTTTCTGGTCCAGCACGCGCCACATGAAGCCAAAGCCAGGATCGGTAAAACCATTGGCGCTCGTTGAGAACGTGGCACCGCTGGCCGGATCGTTGTCTGTTGTCCTTGATATATAAGAATCCGTAAACGTCAGAGCAAATCTATTGGTCAAGCCATATTCCAACGTTTGCCCAAACGTATTGGCAGACGTGCTATAGGACTTGTTAGGAGTCCCATTGACGTTATTTACGTCACCATTCATTTTGCCATATTGATAGAATGTAGTGCCATATAGCTCATGCCGGGAGGGCATATATAACGGATCGGAAAGCACCCGCGAGGGATCAGGCGTAAAGTCGATGGCATGGGCGGAAAACGACACCATGCCCGGTAAAGTGATGCCATAAATGCATCCACGGATAATTGCCTGTATATTTTTCATAACCATTTCTCTGTCTGGAGCAGCAGGATTTAAGGAAAGATTTACATAATAACAGTTAAACAACGGTTAATTTCGCTCAATTTGGCTGCTGCCCAGCAGCCAAAAAGCGGTATACACGCCTTTTTGTGACATATTTGCAATATAGTAGTGAGTGACACACTATCGGAAATACGCTATAATCGCTTCGATATTTAACCCTCCGTTATTGCCCTTTTTATGCAAAAAGATTCCAAGATATTTGACGATTTTGCCAAGCTCGCTTCCGGTGCTGCCGGGACGCTTTCCGATATCAAACGCGAGATTGAAGCCATTGTGCTGGAGAAGGTAGAAAAAATCCTTCACCGCATGCATCTGGTAAAGCGCGAGGAATTTGAGGTAGTGCGGCTCATGGCGGAAAAAGCCCGTGCCGAACAGGAAAGACTTGCCGCCAAAATTACCCGGCTGGAAAAATTGCTGGAAAAAGGCGGTTGTTCCGAATAAGTAGCCCGAGCCTTTACGATAGGCTTGCCGCATGTTAACTTAATCCCTATGGTGGCGTGGAATTTTTGACGAAAAAGAAACGTAACGCATGTCCCTGATCCGTGCCTCCGCCACCATTGGTTCTCTGACTCTTGTCTCTCGCATATTCGGCTTTGTCCGCGATATGATGATCGCCTCGCTGCTGGGGGCGGACATACTGTCGGATGCGTTTTTTGTCGCTTTCAAGATCCCCAATTTCATGCGCCGCTTGTTTGCCGAAGGCGCGTTCAATGCCGCCTTCCTGCCGCTTTATGCCGGGACGCTGGCAGTGGATGGCCAGGAAAAAGCCAAAACGCTGGTAGAGGAGATCCATGCCGTGCTGGTGACGGTGCTGGTGGCGCTTTCCATCCTTGCGGTTATTTTTATGCCGGTGCTGATGTACGTGCTTGCACCCGGTTTTGATAAAGATCCGGAGAAATACCAGCTATCGGTGACGCTCACCCGCATTACCTTTCCCTATATTTTTTTCATCTCATTGGTATCATTACAGGGCGGTATATTAAACAGTATCGACAAATTCGCCGCCGTTGCCGCCACGCCTATCATCATGAACGCCTGTCTCATCGGATCGATGCTGGCAGTGGTGCGCTTCGTGCCCACCCCGGCGCATGCGCTTGCTATCGGCGTACTGGTATCAGGCATCACACAGTATTTGTGGCTGCATTATTTCTGCCGCAAGACGGGTGTTGCACCGCGCATGATGTGGCCGCGCATGACCGCAAACGTAAAAAAATTGTTCGTGCTCATTGGCCCTGCGGCCCTTGGTTCCAGCGTGGCGCAGATTAACCTGATGATCGATGTCATCATTGCCTCATTAATTCCAGGCGCGGTGTCATTTCTCTATTACGCCGACCGCATTAGCGAACTGCCGCTCGGGATTATCGGAATCGCGGTCTCAACGGCGTTGCTTCCCATGCTATCCCGCCAGATACGCTCCGGCAATATCGCTGTGGCGCTGCATACCCAGAACCGCGCCCTGGAGTTATCCTTGCTGTTCGGGCTTCCGGCAACCGTGGCATTAATTGTTATTCCCTACCCTATTATTGCCGTTATCTATGAGCGCGGCGCATTTCATGCCACCGATACGGATGCTACATTTAAGACGTTGATCGCATATGCCGTTGGCACGCCTGCCTTCCTCATGGTAAAAATATTTGCTTCCACTTTCTACGCAAACCAGGACACAAAAACTCCGGTAAAAATCGCCATTGCCTGCGTGCTAATCAACCTGTTTTTCAACCTTACCCTGATGGGGCCGATGAAATATGTCGGGCTGGCCCTTTCCACCTCCATCGCCGGATGGGTGAATGCCATCGCGCTCGGGGTTTGCCTACGCAAGCGTCACTTGTTCGTCGTAGATACATTATTTCAGTTCCGGATAAGCCGCATCCTCATCGGATCAGCCCTGATGGGAGTGGCATTGCTGCTGGTATATCCGCTGTTTGAGGGCTATCTCCACGCCGGATTAGTTATCAAGGTAATCACCCTTTCCATATTCATCGCAACCGGCGGCGGCGTATATGCGCTTTCCCTGTTTTTCTTGAAAGTATTGAAAATTTCCCAGCTGCACGAATATTTCAGGAAGAAACTATAACGGCTTTGCTATGCCTTATATCTGAGATGTCGAGGTCAAGGCCGACAATCGCATGGCTCTAGAGGTTGTCATCCCGGTGAGGCGGCCAGAAGGCCGCCGGTCAACCGGGATCCATGGTCCATCCGCAGTATCATAAAGTAGCAGGTCAGCAGGCCTGCGTGTACTTCGACCTCTCCCACGGCAGGCCTCCTGGCCTGTCTACTCATCGTGAGAGATGGATCCCGGATAAGCTCGCCTCCTGGCTTGCTTTCCAGGATGACGGGGAGAAGGGTCTGCAAGGCCAAACCGCGTTTTGCAACAACGCTATCCAATGGCAGCAGGATGATGAACGGCATGATATTTACCATGAAATCTCTATATATTTTATAATGCCATCCTCCTTCGTCTCTCATAAAAACCGTTTTTTATTAAAAAATTGTTAATAAAGATATGTTACGCTAGGAGAGATGATAGGAAAAAAGCTCATAGCAAACCTATTGATAGGCGGAGCACTATTGCCATGGCAGGTGGCGATGGCTACCGATCCTCCCCTTTTTACCAATCCTTACGCGCAAGTGCCTCCATGCACCGAGGAACTGATGGCCAATACCAAACATCAGACCGGGCCAAGCGTCGTGTACGGCTCGAGCGGCCAGGCCATCCTGTTTGCGCGCGACTCTGTCGGCACCCTGCAATACAAGCAGCAGATAGTGGACTCCCGAAGCGGCAAGGTACTAGGGTGGAACGGAAGCTGGCAAAATGCGTTCAACGGCGGTCAATCCGCCCTGCCTAACCAGATTCCGATCGGCGGCACCATGAACAGTGATCCGGTCGCCATCGCCCGCGGCAGGATAAACGTGCCTGCCCCATCCTGGTATGGCGCGCGTTCACTCACACTGACGGCAGGTCCGGCGGATATATTCTATGTCGGCAATGACACGGCGATATGGCATATACGGCAATCATCAGACGGCAGTTGGAACGCACCTATCCGCGTGGATGGAAGGAATGGCGGCCAGCCTGTCGCCATACCCGCCGCCGGCCAGGTGACGGTGGCGTATAATGCTATAACCGATCAAGCGCAGCTCTTCTATATGGGAACAGGCGGCTCGATTATGACCTATACCCAGCCGCCAGGAAACGGCACATGGAGCAGGGATCCTTTCATTCTTAAGCCAGCCGGCACTGCCAGCAATAATCCTGCTGTGCAGGATGCACCTAATGGGCGGCGGTATGTCGCATACGCTACACCCGACAATCAGATTGGGGTTTTCTGGATGGATCCAGGCGGCATGTCGGCGCGCAGCATTCCACAAATCATGGGTGCGCCCCATAACGGAACTGTGACCAGCAACGTCCGGCTGGTGCTAGACCATGACGGCGCATTGGACATACTGTACCGCTACAAGGACTTGAGCCTGTGGGAAATCCCAGGAGTCTCAGGAGGCAATTGTTCCGGCAATCGCTGGTGCGGGGCATGGGGGATGCCTACCGATCTGGGCAATCGCTATACCAGCGACCTCGCCATACGCTATCTTGTAGGCGGAGCGATAGAAGCATTCAGCCGAGCGCGGGATGCGGGCATCGTGGCAGTTGCACAAAATACTGCTCCGGATGCTCCCCAAGGGTATCAAGGCTGGAACCAGCATGAGCATCTGCTTGGGCAGACGCAACGGGTACAAAACAGCTCCGGGGTGACGCTTCTCTCGCAATCGCTTTTCAGCATTCCTACGCTCATCACCGGGATAGACGGGCTTGAGGAGTTATTCTATGTCGGCGCCAATGGTAACATATCCTATATATCGGAACTACTGCCATCCACACCCGGCAATCCTCACCCTTTGATGCAGAATCCCGCCACTCCCAAGGATCTGTACAACGCCGTTCCGGCCTGGAGCCAACCCGTTGACATGGGCGGCAACGGCATATTCACGGAATGCTCAGGCGCGGTGCCAGCAACTTTCGGCCTTAGCCCATAATATAGTTTTCCCTTATTCTTTTACTGCGTGTGACTCACTTATAATTTTCCACATATCGCGCAACAGCTCTTCAACGCCTGTGCCTGCCGCAGCGGAAATCGGATACACTTTCTTGCCACTGGCTTTTTTCAGCGCCTTGCATTTTTCTGCAATCGCCTCCTTGGTCAGGGCATCGCATTTATTGAGCGCAAGCAGTTCCGGCTTGGCTTCCAGCTTGTCGCTGTACTCGCTTATCTCATTACGGATAGTATGATAGGCTTCTCCCACATCTTCCAGCGTGCCGTCCACCAGATGCAGCAACACGCCGCAACGCTCGACATGGGCAAGGAACTTGAGCCCCAGTCCCACTCCCATATGCGCGCCTTCAATCAGGCCGGGAATATCAGCCAGGACAAACTCGTGCCCGTCACTATAGACAACGCCCAGTTGGGGGGTAAGGGTGGTAAACGGGTAATCGGCGATTTTCGGCTTGGCGCGTGAAACCGCAGCAAGAAACGTAGATTTTCCCGCATTGGGCATCCCCAGTAACCCAGCGTCGGAAAACAGCTTGAGGCGCAGCCATATCCATAGCTCCTCCCCCTGTTCACCTGGCTGGGCATGTTTGGGAGCCTGATTGATGGAACTTTTGAAATGCGCATTGCCCATGCCACCGCGCCCGCCCCTTAAGAGCACGATGCGCGCGCCTTCCTTGTCCATATCGACGATGACGGTTTCCCTGTCCTCAGATAATATTTCAGTGCCGACCGGAACTTTAAGCA
>JABDGA010000057.1 GCA_013286285.1 Alphaproteobacteria bacterium
TATTCGCATTAGATTCCGCTTGCAAAACATTTGCGGAAAGATGTTGCGGCTCCTGATAAGCAAGTATCTGCTGGATACCAGTTTCCAGAGCTTTCCAGAAATCACCGGTGGATTTGGTTTTTACGCTAGAGGTAGAACCAGTGGTAAGCCCGCCACTACTACCGCCGCCACCACCAGTACTGCCGGAACTGCCGCCACTACCACCGGCACTTCCTCCTCCGGAAAGCACATTTGTGCTGAGGCTTACTGCGCTGTCGCTGTCACGGTCGACGTTCAGGAAATCCACCGGATAGCTTTTGATATACGGGGTATCGCGCTCGACACGCAATATCCCCCCCTTCATACTGTACCGCAGCCCCGTAAGGCTGGCAATCCGGTCTATTACTTCATTAAAGGGCTTATCTTTGGCAATAAACGTAATACCGCCAGTAATTCCGGCATCCAGTTCAATATCAATATCGGCAAGTTTGGCAAGTTCAATCAGCACATCCTTCAAAGGCACATCATCGGTGACGGCAATGGATACAATCTGCGATTCACCAATCTTAGGCGGTCGCGGGGCGGCAAGGATATCCACAATCTTGGGCACCGGTGGCACCCCTTTGGCGATTTCCAGTCTCGGTGGCGGATCCGATTTCTTTGGAGCATCCAGATGCTTATAATCATCACGGGTCAGGCTTAAATCTGGATCGATGGCATCCGCATGCGCCACATCGCCGTTTTTGAGTTTCTGCCAGGCATCACTGATAGAGCCTGTAGAACTACAACTGGACATCAGGAGCGCAGCACTCGCAACTGTAACGGACAACCACTGCGCCAAATCAATATGGTAAGGCTTTCTCAATGTGCGATTATCCTTGCTTATTCTACTACTCATAGCGAATTCATTCTTATCCAACCACTATATATATTGTTATAATTTACGGTTCAACACATTTATTCGAAGATTTGATATAAAAATAATTACATAAATCCCGGGGTCATAAGACATAAAATATTAGATTGACCGTTGCGTTTGCCATAGGACACATTAATATCAATTCCTTGTTTATTTCAGCAAGTCAAGAGATCTGCATGCAGCGCGCGCGTAAAAATTCTGCTCCCAAAGAGGACCCGGCCCCCATGGAAATTACCGGTGCCGAGATGGTCGTGCGCGCGATTGTCGAACAGGGAACGGATACGGTATTTGGCTATCCGGGCGGCGCAGTACTGCCGATTTATGATGCGCTTTTCAAGCAGAACAGCCTGCGCCATATATTGATGCGCCATGAGCAGGCGGCTACCCATGCCGCGGAAGGGTATGCCCGTTCTACCGGAAAAGTGGCCGCCGTTATCGTGACCAGTGGCCCCGGCGCAACCAATGCCGTCACCGGCCTTACCGATGCGCTGATGGATTCCATACCCATGGTATGCATTACCGGCCAGGTTCCTTCGCACCTCATCGGTTCGGATGCATTTCAGGAAGCGGATACCACGGGAATCACCCGCTCCTGCACGAAATATAATTATCTGGTGCGCGATGTGAACGACTTAGGCCGTATTATGCACGAGGCCTTTTATATTGCCCGTATCGGAAGGCCAGGCCCAGTGCTGGTGGATGTACCCAAAAACATCCTCAACCAGTCCGGCGTCTATTCCGGCAAACAGGTTTCAGAGCGCAAATCCTACAATCCACAGACTGTCGGCAGTGAAAGGCAGGTAGAAAAGGCCATAGAGCTTATGGCCAATGCCAAACGTCCGGTTTTCTACGTGGGCGGCGGCATCGTCAATGCCGGGGAAGAGGCATGTAAGCATCTTACCGACTTTGTCCGCATGACCGGATTTCCGATTACCAACACGCTGATGGGATTAGGCTCCTTCCCCGCTTCCGATCCGCAATTCATCGGAATGCTCGGCATGCATGGCAGCCTGGAGGCCAATATGGCAATGCATGATTGCGACGTTATGATCTGTATCGGCGCGCGCTTTGACGACCGCGTCACCGGCAAACTTGACGGCTTTTCCCCGAAATCAAAAAAGATCCATGTAGATATTGATCCCTCATCGATCAGTAAAAACGTCCACGCGCATGTCGCCATTATAGGAGATGCGGGAATCGTGGTCGGACAGATGGCCAATGCGTGGAAAAAACGCAACCCGCAACTCGATAAAACCGCATATAAAAACTGGTGGAAGCAGATTGATGGATGGCGGGCGAAAAACAGCTTCAGCTACCAGAGCGTAAAAAACGTTATCAAACCGCAATATGCGTTGGAGCAACTTTATGAAGCGGTCAGGAAGCGTGATTTTTACGTCACGACCGATGTCGGCCAGCACCAGATGTGGGCAGCACAGTTTCTTAAATTCGAGCGCCCCTTGCGCTGGATGACTTCCGGCGGCCTGGGTACGATGGGATATGGCTTCCCGAGTGCAATCGGCGTGCAGATAGCGCATCCCGGCAAGACGGTGATATGCGTGACCGGCGAAGCGTCGTTCCTCATGAACATCCAGGAACTCTCCACCGTCGCGCAATATAACCTGCCGGTGAAAATCCTCCTCCTAAACAATGGTTATATGGGGATGGTGCGCCAGTGGCAGGAAATGTTCCACGGCGAGCGCTATTCGGAATCTTTCATGGATGGCTTGCCCGATTTCGTGAAGCTTGCGGAAGCTTATGGCATCAAGGGGTTGCGCGCCACAAAGGTCAGCGAAGCGGAAAAAGTCATTAAGGAAATGCTGGCGCATAAAGGGCCGGTGCTGGTGGATATGGTGGTAGACAAATCTGAAAATGTATACCCCATGATTCCCGCAGGAGCCGCGCATAACGAAATCGTGCTCGGCCCCGATAGCCGGAATGACGGCAAGCTGGATAAGAATCAGGTGTAAGAGGAAAAGCTATGCATAGTGTGTTGCACGATTTTTTAATCCTGTTGACGGTTTTATTTGCAGTATGGTTTTTGTAAATGTCTGATATTGTCTACGATATCCCGGAAGTGAAGGAGACCGCTGTTCGCCACACGCTGGCGGTACTGGTGGATAATGAGTTCGGCGTGCTGGCGCGAGTCATTGGCCTGTTTTCAGGGCGTGGCTATAACATCGAGAGCCTCACAGTCGCCGAGGTGGAGCATGATCAGAAGCTTTCGCGCATCACCATCGTAACCTCTGGTAGTGAAATGGTGATTGAGCAGATCAAGCGCCTGCTGGAACGCATGGTTCCAGTGCATAAGGTAAACGATCTCACCACGGAAGGCGTGCATATCGAACGCGAAGTGACGCTGGTGAAAATCCGGAATAATACACCCAATACCGAGGAGGCGTTACGTATCGCCGATGTTTTCCGCGCACGCGCGGTGGATACGTCCCAAGACAGTTTTGTGTTCGAAGTAACCGATACCAGCGATAAGATCGACGCCTTTATTGATCTCATGCGCCCACTCGGCATGACAGAAATGGCGCGCTCAGGCGTCGTCGCCATCGCTGCGGGAAAGAAAAAGTAGAAAAACAGTTGCAGGTTGCAAGTTGTAAGTTGCAGGTATAGAGAAAAGCTATGGCAAAGTTTAACAAAGGGTACGAGGATTTGCAGGTTTGGCAGAAAGCAATTGCGGTGGCAGAGCAGATATATCTTGCAACTAAAGCTTTTCCTAAAGATGAGATATACGGGATGACTTCACAAATGCGAAGATGCATTGTTTCTGTAGCCTCTAATATAGCAGAAGGTTGTGCCAGGAACAGTTCTAAGGAATTTGTACAATTTCTTGGTATTGCTTCCGGCTCCATAGCAGAACTTAAGACACAGCTTCTGATATCGCAACGCGTCGGTTTATTAGATAATAATGTATTCGATAGTCTTTTCACAGAGGCGACCACTATAGAAAAAATGCTGAGTGCATTAAGAGCAAGTATTGCTCAACCTGCAACCTGTAACTTACAACTTGCAACTTAACTAGGGATAGAAATATGAAAGTATATTACGATAAAGATGCAGATTTGAAGCTGATAAAATCCAAGAAGGTAGCCATCATCGGTTATGGCAGCCAGGGGCATGCGCATGCCGCTAATCTGCGCGATTCTGGTGTAAAGAACATCAAGGTAGCCTTGCAGTTTGGATCCGCCAGCATTGAAAAAGCGAAGAAAGCCAGTTTCGATGTGATCACTCCGGTAGAAGCAGCGAAATGGGCAGATATCGTGATGATTCTTACCCCCGATGAAACCCAGGCAAAACTATATAATGAGGAAATTGCTCCGAACCTGCAAAAAGGTGCAGCGATTGCTTTTGCCCACGGCTTCAACATCCATTTCCAGTTGATTGAGCCGAAAAAAGATTCCGACGTATTCATGGTTGCGCCTAAAGGCCCTGGCCATACTGTGCGTGGCGAGTACCAGAAAAGCGGCGGCGTGCCGTGCCTCATTGCCGTGCATCAGGACGCTTCCGGCAAAGCGCACGATCTTGCGCTTTCCTATGCCTCAGCCATTGGCGGCGGTCGCTCCGGCGTTATCGAAACCAGCTTCCGTGAAGAATGCGAAACGGATCTGTTCGGCGAGCAGGCGGTGCTGTGCGGCGGGCTTTCCTACTTGATCCAGGCAGGCTTTGAAACGCTCACTGAAGCCGGATATGCTCCCGAAATGGCCTATTTTGAATGCCTGCATGAAGTAAAGCTCATCGTGGATTTGATGTATGAGGGCGGCATTGCAAATATGCGTTACTCGATTTCCAATACCGCCGAATATGGCGATTACAAGACCGGCCCGCGCCTTATTACCGATGAAACCAAGAAAGAAATGAAGCGTGTGCTGGCCGATATCCAGAGTGGCCGCTTCGCACGCGACTGGATGTTGGAGAATGCTGCTGGAAAGCCAAGTTTCAAAGCAGCACGCCGTCTGGCAGCAGCACATCCGATTGAAGCTATCGGCGAAAAATTGCGCAAGATGATGCCGTGGATTGCTAAAAACAAGCTAGTGAATAAGGCGGAAAATTAGAGTAACGAGTAGTGGGTAATGGGTAACGGGTTTCTCTTGCTGCTCGTTACCCGACAGCCATTACTTTCTACTGCTGCTTCGCCACCAACACACCCATCAGGCTGCTGACAATTACTTCCTGTAGCGCAATGGAATGGTTAGGAACACTGGAAAGATAGACCTTTCCCGTACCTTCCACCACCTGCACGAATCCTTCGCCTGACGCCACCGTGCCAAATATGGAACGGCTGGATTTCTGTACTGAGTAACCAAGGCTACTGCTGCGCGCCACGGCGTAAGCACCGTCCAGCACCAGACGCTCATTATGCAAATCCACAATCTCTACGGGTCCGGGAGAGCAGGCAATCACTACCCCCGTGCCAGTCACCTCGGTCTGGATAAATCCTTCGCCGGATAACAGCCCGGAGGAAATATTATTCACGAACGCACCGACTTCTACGCCCATATCGGATGCCCAATAGGCCCCTTTTTCCAGCACAAAGGAACCGTGCTTTAAATCGATTTCAATAAACTCATGGAAGCGCGGCGCGAGCATCAGCGTTCCGGTGCCGGTATAGACAGGGCGCATGATCTTATTGCCGGTGATCGCCGATTTCAGCATTCCGCCGATGGAGGGCATAGGGTTGGTCATGGTGATATTACCCCGCCAGTACCTGCCCACGCCCGATTCCGCGCGCACGGATTCATTGTTAAGGGTTATCTCCACATAATGCATCAGATCGCGGGTCTTTATCTCAAACTTCGGCATGGGTTTCTCCTGTCTGTATTTTTCTTTTCCTGAGAAACGGGTAGACAAGCTGCTGCAGTACATTGCTGTCCGAAACCGTATCATACGGCGCGCCAAACACGTTCGGTTTCACTCCCTTGGGATCGTAATACGTGCCGAATAATATATCCAGAAACGGGAAAGTAGGTGCAAAGTTCTTATTGCCGCCTTCCTTGGGATGAGTGTGGTGCCAGCGGTGGAATACTGGGCTGGCCAGAAAATAACGGAATGGCCCGTAGGTCCAGTTAAGGTTGGCATGCACCAGCGGCGAATAAATCATGTTGAAGGGAGCAAGCACCATCCAGGCCTGCGGGCTGAACCCCATCAGGAATACGATGAGATATACGCAACTGGAATGAACGATGATATTCACCGGATGGAACCGTGCGGAGGTCAGCCAGTCCACATGCACTGCCGAATGGTGAATGGAATGGAATTTCCAGAGCTGCATCGTGTGGAACACCCGGTGCGTCCAGTACTGGATAACATCCATCACCAGCAATATCAGGAATGCCTGTAATATTACCGGAAGGCTGGCAAGCGGTCCCATCCCCTGATGCCCAATCGAATTAAGCGTGGCCACGGAGTATATGCCTGACGCCAGAAGCGCGCCGAAGAGCATCCGCATGACATGGCTGTAAATCAGCGGTGAAGCAAAAAACCAGTAGAAGGCATCCGGTATCATGCCCTTATGAAACAGCGGTTGTCCCTGCTTATTGGGGAAAAATATCGCCAGAGGAATAAAAATCAGCGCGCAGATGCCGAACATCTGAAAATTGCCTGCAGCGGAGGCAAAAAGCGATTTCAGAAAATCCATAATTTCGTTCATGCAAGCGCCGTTGTGATATCCTTTAATAAATCCTCGCTGTCCTCAATCCCCACGGAAAGCCTGAGGAGCGCATCGGTAATGCCAAGACTAGTCCGTGTCGCGGCATCCATGTTGGAATGGGTGGTCGAAGCCGGATGGGTAATCAGGCTTTTAGCATCGCCCAGGTTGTTGGAGATATCAATGATGTTCAGGAGATTCAGAAAACGGAAGGCCGCCTTCTTGCCGCCCTTCAATTCAAATGCGACGATGAGACCACCATTTTTCATCTGCTTCTTCGCCACTTTATAATGCGGATGACTTTTATGACCGGGATAAAATACTTTTGCCACCTTTGGGTGGCTTGCAAGCAGATCCGCTATTTTTTCGGCATTGCTGCAATGGCGCTCAATACGCAAAGGCAATGTTTCAAGCGCTTTCAGGATAATCCAGGCGTTAAACGGACTGAGCGCCGGACCGGTATGGCGGTGAAACGGCAGCAGCACTTCCTCTATGAATTTCTGGCTGCCCAGTACCGCTCCCCCTAAGCTCCTACCCTGCCCGTCCATATGCTTGGTCGTCGAATACACCACCAGATCCGCTCCTAGCTTCAACGGATGCTGCAGCAGAGGCGTGGAAAATACATTGTCGACGATCAGATGGGCCCCGGCTTTTTTACATATCTTGGCCACAGCTTCTATATCCACCACATCCAGCGTCGGATTAGATGGTGTTTCCATGAACACCAGCACCGTATTCTTACGGAATGCTTTTTTCCAG
>JABDGA010000058.1 GCA_013286285.1 Alphaproteobacteria bacterium
AGAGAAGGAAATTGAAGCACGCTGGATTCTTACCGCCATGCAGCAAATCGGCATGGGGCAGGGGACACGACCGGATCAGATGAAATCTGCTATCAACCATGGTGTCCAGGTTAGCGATCTAAACCAAGCACCTATTAACAAGGGTGATGCCATAGTTTTATATGAACAAGAGGGGGGATTCTCAGATTCCATCCCATTGGCAACGAGTAATATTCAAGAGTGTCCGGTTGCAATTTTATATGATCCGGTTACCAAAATGACGGCGATGATTCATTTTCATCATTACACGGATCCGCATTCTCTTAAAAATATATTCAAGGAATTTGATGCCAGCGCAGAGTTGGAACTGAGACTAGTGGGAGCCAAAAAGATGGATACTGCTCCTGACTCAGATTTTTATTCAGAAGATACAGAAACCAATCAAGTTGCCTTAGATAATATACATAGGCTGTTATCCGCACTTGCTGGTGCACCTCAAAAAATTACCGTTACCTCTGCCGATATACAGGTCAATGACTATCCCAGAGCCATTGTTTTTGAACATGGTCTATATAACGGCGCCTAAGGAAAAGGAAGCAAAGTCTCCGTTAAACTATGCTGTCAATGTATCCA
The DNA here is from genome assembly GCA_013286285.1 of Alphaproteobacteria bacterium. GTDB lineage: Bacteria > Pseudomonadota > Alphaproteobacteria > Rickettsiales > JABCZZ01 > JABCZZ01. The sequence goes on from JABDGA010000058.1 coordinate 613, forward strand.
AAGGAAAGAATGAGCGTTCAAGAGTGCCTCGGCTTTCGGCAACCTTTTTAAACAAGCTACTCGGTTTTGAAGGTCTTGCTTATGATGAGCTATATGGGGCGTATGCAAGCCGCTTCAATAGGAACTTCCTGGAAAACGCCCGCAGAATAAATAATGTAATAGTAACCGCAGAGGCTAATATATCCGCGACACGGACATTAGTAGAACAAATTGAGGTTATTGCCGAACAGAACCAGATCCATACCATAGATCATGACAAGTTATACAGGAATTTACTTTATAAAGAGAAATATATCGGAATTGAAGCTGCGGAGTTAAATCTTGAAATGGCGTATGATTATATTGATCACGAGGCTGGCACGGCAGTAGAACGAATCCCGTTAAATACTCTGGCAATAATAAACGCACAGACAATAATAAACGCACAGAAACAGGAACAAGCTACTATAGGAAATATAATAGAAGATGATACAGCAAGTCATTCCTCAGACGAAACAGTTTCGAAGAAGCAAAGGCATCATAAGAAGAAGCCTAAAGAACGCCGTAGATAAGCGGCGTTATATCTATCCCGCAAAATTGAACTTTTGGGTTACTCTAAGGGATAATGGTCTGAAAATTTTCCATAATATATATTATACGATAATAATATTGACAAATTAAGCCCCATCTCACCTCACTTCATATTTGTGGCGGTTTTCTGTTCTCATTAGAGGGCTTAATTTTATTGGTAAAGCTACTTTCCTGAGATCCCTCTGTTTGCTGGACTTTTTGATACAGCGCGCACCTTTCATCTATTATTCGTAATGCATTATTTAGTATTATTTCCTGTTCTTGTTTCGCGTCTATGATTGTCCAGTGCGATGCATCAATAATCCCAGGATCTGCCAATACAAACTGGCGGAGTTGCAAGGGCTGTATCCTCCTGTATTAGCGTTAAAATAAACGGCAAAATAAACGGCACTCCAGTAACCGCTTGAAATATATTTTCTGCGAGTGTGGTTTTACCCATCCCAGTTACACCCACCAATGACTGTCAAACAAGGATGCTGCAAAACTGATGCCTATTAGGAGGGATTTCGTATCTAATTACCCTAACTAAGATAATATAACATAATAGTATTTAAATAAGAATAAAGTTCCTATTGCCTTCTCAATTGTAATGATAATGTAATATAATTGTTATTAATAAATGACATAATGCTATGATATACTTAATCCTGTATGAGCCAGCAGGATCAAAAATTAGACACCGCTTCTGTCCCCCAGAAACAAACACCGGAACAACCGTCTGCATCGCCTGACGATGAGAATCAATCCGGCGCTGCTGCTCAACCTACCCCTGCCTCACAGGAAATCACCCAGAGCCAACAACTAAAACCGTTCGCTAAAAGCGAATCCAAAGCACACGGTGGAAAAGTCAAAGAAATGTTCTCAGGTGCAAAATTGGTAAGCACGCTCGTGGCTTTAGGGTATGTATTTACCTGGTCGGAACGCATGTTAACTTATTTCCGGACCGGGTTTTCATGGTATCGTGATATTCCTAATATGGTGACAGGAAGAAGCCTGAATGGCACAAGCCGTCTAAGTCCCCTGAGAACCGCAAGTGAGAATATCAAAAATCTTTTTATCCCAGGATCAAACAACAGCTTTATCAATACATTCTCAACTGGTGAAAAACTAGTAGCCGCATCCACTATTGGTGGTACCGCCTACAATCTCTGGTTTTTGCTTTCTTCGCGCGAAGGCGATATTCCAGAGGGGGATACGCGGTTTGAAAGACTCAAAAATATTCTGAAAAATTCTCAGCATCATGTAGCCCAGATAGTAAATATTTTTACTTCGATTACATTGCTTGCCCTCGGCACCGGACGTATTCTGTCTGGCGTCAGCGGTCTCTCGCAGGATAGTCAAGGTAACAGAATCGGATTTAATCCTGCAAAAGCATTAGTGGGTACGGATATCATTACAAAGATAGAAAAAATAATGCCGCTAATTGCCGGTTCTGCACTTGTTGTCGCTGGTCCACTGAGTACCTATAGCCTTTTGAATATCAAAAAACCTAAAAATGCGGATAATATCCCCAAGGTAGAAGCAAAAATAGCTGTAGCCTCCGAAACTGGGGGAGACATCGTCGTCCCAGATGAAAAAGAACACAAAGAACTTCAGCCATTTGCCAAAAGCCAGAGCAAAGTGGAATCAACCAGCGAGGAAAAAGGCTTAGATCAGGTACGCAACATGTTTAAGCCCAGTCATATCAAAGATATGGTAAAATATGCGGTAGAACAAGATCGCATTGGCCTCATCTGCCGCATATTAGGCTTCGCACTGGATATAGGTTCATTTACTGTTGGCCTGGCAAGGCTACAACAGATTGAGTCCGGCCAACATGCGCATAAATTTGGTGCTCAGGGCAGCGAACAATGGAATAAGGCACGCGCGCTTGCAAAGCAGGAACGTAATGTCGGCATATTAGGTTTTACCTTGACGAGCCTTTATACTATATATGTATATGATACTCTGATGCATGCGTATAAGAAAGCGCAGGAAGCCCTGAAAGCCCATCCTCATGTCCAAGAAATGGCGAGATAAAGTTCCCCCCTCCCCTAAAATTATCGAAATAGATCCTGCTTCGACGGATGAAGCGCCCACAGTGATTATGCTCGTGACGGGAGAGGATGCCGATGGCAATCCCCAATGGGCGTATGCTAAAATCTTAGCACAAAATTTTTTGCCTTTTAAAATAGCGGAAGAAGAGGGAAACTATAATCTAAGCGATTTCGGAGAAATACTAAAGTTCGGCGCCGGTAAAGAGCCGCCAGAGGATGTCAGACGAGAGATGCAGGAGAAGCATGGCTGCGACGAAAATTTTGAAGACTCGTTTGCCCAGATAATGGAAAAAGTCATTACAGCATTTAACGATACTTCTGAGGCCGAAGACAAATCCTAGTTGAATTAATTAGCCTGTTATGTGCATAGTTCTGTTGATTATGTATAATTATCAGGAGTACGTATGCAGAAATGGTGTATATGCCTTGCAGCCCTTATTGTCGCCTCAATTGCCTGCCCTGTTTTGGCAACGCCTGAATCCGGAGAAAAGCCAAGGCCGATTATTGGAATCAGCATAGATAATGGCGCGTTTGCCGGTGTTGAGGCAACCAAGCTCGGTGTGATAGAACAAGTCCAGCTTGCGGGAGGTATTCCGGTTATACTGAACGATCGTGGCGACCGTTCCGCAGAAAAGGATATCGGAGAGATTGACGGGCTTATCGTTCAGGGCGATGCGCTTGATATCGACCCAGCGGAATACGGCCAGAAAAAGCATCCAGAAACAAAGATAGAAACTGATACCACGCGTACGAAATATGAAAATAAAATTATCGCCGAAGCGCTACAGAGCAAGGTCCCTGTCCTTCTGATCTGTGGCGGCATGCAGCGCGCCAATGTGATTCTCGGCGGCACCTTGCACCAGAATATCCCCGATCTGCATGGCGTTAAGCCGGGGCACGGGGATAATAAAGGCAATCCGCCCGATGCAGGTTCCGTGACAGCGGATATTCTGCCTGGCAGTCAGATGGAGAAGATCGTCGGAAAAGATGCGCTCATGGTGAACAGCTTTCATCATCAGGCGCTGGACAAGATAGGCAACGGGCTGCGCGTAGCCGCCACTTCCGACGTATATGAGCGACCGGACGGAAAAACCGACCTGCTGGTGGAAGCGGTGGATGCCGACCCGAAGGGAAAATTTGCCGGGCAGTACATTATCGGCCTGCAGTTCCATCCGGAATTGATGCCCAATGATCCTATTTCTTCACAAGTCTTCGGAAGCTTTGCGAATGCGGCGCAGAAATTCGCCACTGATACGGGCCGTACCCATAAGGACGAAGATATTATCAGGAAAGTCGCCCATAAATGGACGGGGAGTTAATAATACATAATAAAAATGTACAATAATAATATATACAATTATTATTGCATGAATTAGTTTTTTCTTTATATTCACTTTTACTATGAGTGAAAAACTTTCCGGCAATGAAGCCATCAAGAAAAAGAGCCATCTTCTGCGTGGCAATATTGCGGAGGAGTTGGCGGATAGCAATGCCTTTGTTTCTGATGAATCCTATGAGCTGCTGAAGTTCCATGGCAGCTATCAGGGCTATGATCGCGACACTGCGACTGCCCGCAAGAAGCAAGGCTTGGATAAAAGCTGGGAATTCATGCTGCGCCTGAAAATGCCGGGCGGCAGGCTGACGGCACAGCAATATCTTGCGCTTGACGGCTTCTGCGATACCCATGCCAACGGTACGCTCCGGATAACCACCCGCCAGACCTTCCAGTTCCATTGCATTGTCAAGGCGCATCTGAAGCCCTTTATCGCTGACATAAATCGAGTTCTCCTTTCCACGCTCGGCGGCTGCGGTGACGTGGTGCGCAACGTTATTACCTGCCCTGCCCCTATCCGTGATAATATCCATGCCGTGCTGGAGGACGCCTGCTTTACTTTCGCACGTGAATTTGCCCCCAAGACGGAAGCGTACTGGGATATCTGGCTGGACGGCGAGAAGATGGAAAATTACCCTTTTCTCCCCTCTCCTTCCTCCGGCGAGCCGCTTTATGGTGATGCTTATATGCCGCGCAAGTTCAAGATTGCCATTGGACAGCCGGAAGATAACTGCATGGACGTGCTCTGCAATGATCTGGCGTTTTTAGCGCTCTTCAACGGGCAGGAGCTTCAGGGCTATAACGTTGCGATTGGCGGCGGGCTGGGCATGAACCATAATAATCCCAAAACCTATCCTTATCTTGCCAAACCCATCGCTTTCATTAAGCCTGCCGATATGCTCAAGGCCGGCGAAGCGGTAGTAAAGCTGCAGCGCGATCATGGCGATCGTTCGGATCGCAAGCATGCACGATTAAAATACGTAGTGGCGGAAAAAGGGCTAGGCTGGTGCAAAACAGTCTTGAAGGGGCATTTCGGCGCAACGCTTTATGAGCCGTTGCCAGTCAACGCATGGGCGATTGTAGATCATGTCGGCTGGCATGAGCAAGGCGATGGGAAATGGTTCCTGGGTGTTCCCATACCCAGCGGCAGGATCGGTGACAGTATCCATGGCGTGAATTACCGTTCCGCACTGCGCGAGGTAATCTCTCAATATAAAATGCCGCTTGTCCTGACGCTGGATCAGAACATTATCCTGAGTGATATTGAGGAAGGCGAAAGAACCCCCATCGCTGCCCTATTACGCAGACACGGTGTACGACTGCGCGAGGATATGACCGATCTGGCGCGCAATTTCATTGCCTGCGTGGCGCTGCCGACCTGCGGCAAGGCGCTTGCCGAGGCCGAACGCGTACAGCATCCGCTGGAAAATACGTTGCAGCAGTTATTGGATAAGCATGGCATCAGCAACGAGAAAATATCTGTCCGCATTGCCGGTTGTCCAAATGGCTGCCCCCGCCCTTATGTTGGCGATATCGGCATTGTCGGGCGTACGCCCGAGCATTATGCGATTTATATCGGCGGTGATTTTGAGGGTACGCGTCTGAATGAAAAAGTGTTTGATAAAGTCCCCTTTGAAAATATCGGCACTGCCCTGGAGCCGATGCTGGTATTTTATAAGGCCAATCGACAAGCGGAGGAAGGGTTCGGTAATTTTTGTTATCGATATGGCATAGAGGCCATCAAGAAAAATGCGGTAGAGGCACTTTCTGCAAACCACAAATGGGCAGCATAATGTATCCGATTCACCTTGATCTCACCCGTATCCGAATTTCACTGGTCGGTAGCGGCGAAGCTTTTGCCCGCCGGTTAAAACAATTGCAGGAAATGGGCGCAACACAGCTCACATTATTTGAGGACGACCTGCCGGAAGCGCATGAGATAAAACAAGCGAATGTGCTGATGGTGGTGGGGCTTGATGATGAAACCTCGGCGGTGCTTGCCAGCATTGCCAAGCTTCAAGGCATATTGGTGAATGTGGAAGATAAACCCGATTTATGCGATTTCCATTTTGTTTGCTTTATAAAGCGTGGAGATCTCACTATTTCCGTCTCCACCAATGGGGCCTCCCCTACCCTTGCCCAGGAAATACGTGCCCATATCGCGGATATGTTTGGTGAGGAATGGTCAAAAATAGTGGCACTTATCGGCAAAAAGCGCATTGAGTGGAAGAATCAGGGCTGGGACAATAAAACAGTCGGGGATAAGACGAGGGCGTATATACGAGCGGAAGAACTGTTGCCAGTTGCCAGTTGCCAGTTGTCGGTAAAAAAAGATGACTCTACTCCGGTACTAGCAACCGACAACTGGCAACTGGCAACCACTTCCTTATGACCACCTCCCTCGATCGCCTGCAGAATTTCTATGGCGAACTGGATGCCCACCTGCTGCTGGATGCCATGATTAAGCAGGAATTTCCCGGCAGCATTGCCATGCTGACTTCATTTGGGGCAGATGCCGGATTACTCCTTTCGCTCGTAGCGGAAGTCGAACCGGCGACGCCGGTATTGTTTCTCGATACAGGCAAGCATTTTCCTGAAACGCTTGAATATGGCAGGACTTTGGAAAAGCAACTCGGG
>JABDGA010000059.1 GCA_013286285.1 Alphaproteobacteria bacterium
AAACTACAATTAACTAATAAGAGCACCGTTGTGGCCGAGTTAAAAGAATATCTTAAGGCAGATGGAAGCAGCCCGTATGTAGACTGGTTCAATGGACTGAATGCTGAAGCTGCAGCAAAAGTTACTGTTTATATTACCCGTGTTGGGAACGGTAACTTCTCACGGGTCGAAAGCGTACGTGGTGGAGTATTTGAATGCAAAATCGATTTCGGGCCAGGGTATAGGGTCTACTTCGGCAAGGATGGCGATAAGTGGATTGTTCTTCTTGGAGGAGGAACAAAAAAGAGACAACAGAACGATATTCAGGAAGCACAGACGCTTTGGCTGGATTATAAAAAGCGCAAGAAATGAGGATAGAATTATGGCACTAACACGCGATTTTAAAGATACCGTACAAGCACGGGCAGCAAAGGATGCAAAATTTAGAAAAGCACTTCTAACCGAAAGTGTAGAGTGCTTCCTCACGGGCGATATGGAAACTGGCAAAACCATACTTCGGGATTACATCAACGCGACTATAGGTTTTGAACAATTAGCAAGTGTAACTTCAAAATCTCCTAAAAGCCTAATGAGAATGTTTAGTCACGACGGGAACCCGAGAGCAGATAATATTTTCTCTATTCTTAGTATCCTACAGAAAGAAGAAGGTGTTCAACTTCATGTGCGTGCGAGTTAATTAAACTAATGCAAATAAGATTAATGTGCCCTCAAGAACACAAGCTCTTGCTTTATGCGAAGCTAATTATTCAACTACTGAAAATCGTCAATCTTCAGAATTTGATACGGTTTTTCATAAAATATTCTCATAGCTCTATCTATTTGAGCTGGGAGAGGTATCAGCAATTCCGTACCTATATCGTACTTTTTGGGAATTTTAGTGACGAGGCCTAATAGCTTACCCCGATAAAGCCGTAAAAATCTGCAGAAAAATGGTGCTGCTGAGAAGAATCGAACTTCCGACCCCGTCATTACCAATGACGTGCTCTACCACTGAGCTACAGCAGCGTAATCTGTATGCCGTTATGCCTATAACAACCCGCCTGCATAAAGGCAACTGCAATCTATTTAAACAAATTCTTTTATTTCCACCCCGAACACGCAGGCGATTTTTAGCAAGTGCATCATATTAATGTCGTTTTTACCGACCTCATAATGATCCAGCAAATGCTCAGGAATATCGGGTAAGAATGGAAAGCCGCTTGAGGGATAAACGCCGCTCGCTACGAAAATGATGGATTTTCTGGCCGATGGTGAAGCGTACGTGACGAAGCAAATATTTACTGTAAGGCTGCATGGGGGTTCTCCTTTTGGTTGATGTCAGGAGCTTGAAACCCACGCCGACGCGTGTTCAGGTGTATTTCCCTTACAGGTGTTTTATTTCACCCAACTCCCAACACAGAAGAATGCACCCTAAATTGTAGGCACAAAACCATCTCGTCGGGAATGGCAAACACTTTAAAAATTCTTCGCAGGCGGGTTTCAAGCGCCTAGTTTTATCATAGCAAGCTTCATCTTGTTGGCAAGCCGCAAAGTAGTTTACAGCCCTGAAAGCAAGAGATAGTATAGTTTCAGGAAAAATTTACATGGCGAAAAACGCGGACACCAAATCCCCCGGAACGCTCACCAGCCTGCGGCGTAAAGCCGTGGTCGGGATGCTGCGCGCCTGGCGGGAGCTGAGCGGCACGGCACGGCTGGCGATTACCGGCGAGGTGCACCCAACGCTTCCGAAGGAAAATATCGACCATTTGCGCCGGCAGATGAACCGCTGCCTGAATAGCAAGGGTGGAGAAATTAGTGCGCGCGCCCATACGGTCGAACTTGGCAAAACTTATCTCAACCTTACCGAGGCCGGACAGGCAAAATTCCTCACTCTTCTCGCCACGGATTTCGATATTGACCGCAACCGTCTTACCAAATGCATTGAGGCATTCCAGAATGCCCGCGACAAGAAAGACGTCAGCAAGCAGGAAAATGACCTACGCGAAGCGCTGATTACGCCGCGTAGCACGGTACTGCGCCAGTTCAATTCGCTGCCGGACGGATTCAAGTTCCTGGTAGACATGCGCGCCGATCTGATGCCGCTGGCGCGCAAGAACGCCAGCCTCAAAGGCCTGGATTACGACCTGAAGAACATCCTTTCCGCCTGGTTCGATATCGGCCTGCTCGATCTGGTGGAAATCACCTGGGATTCTTCTGCCGCCATACTCGAAAAACTTATCGCCTATGAGGCCGTCCATAAGGTGCGCTCGTGGGAAGACCTGAAAAACCGTCTGGATGCCGACCGCCGCGTGTACGGGTTCTTCCATAATAAAATGCTGCATGAACCGCTGATATTTCTCCATGTCGCGCTCACAGCCGGCATTTCCAGCAATATACAGGAGATACTCGACGAGCATTCGCCGGTTACGGATATCAAGGAAGCAGACACGGCGGTTTTCTACTCCATCTCCAACGCCCAGCGTGGATTGTCAGGCATCAGCTTCGGCAATTTCCTGATCAAGCGTGTGGTGGACAAGCTCAGCCGCGAGCTTAAACAGATCAAGCATTTCGTCACTCTGTCGCCGATCCCGAATTTCAGAACTTGGCTTGACCCGATGCTCGCCAAAGGAGATGAATCGCTGTTTCTGCCGAAGGAGACGCGGGAGTTACGGATCTTTACCCAGAACGACAACGCCGCCAAAGGGCTTCATCATATACTGGAAAACGAGTGGCATACCGATCCTAAAACCGCGGAGAAGCTGAAACCCATACTGACGCGCCTAGCAGTGCATTACCTACTGAATGAGAAAAACAAGGTGGTAGCGCTCGATCCAGTCGCGCATTTCCACCTTACCAACGGCGCGAGACTCAAGCGCATCAACTGGTTGGCTGATACGTCAGGCAAAGGGCTTAAGCAATCTGCAGGGCTGATGGTGAATTATTATTACGACCTTGATTACATCGACAGCAACCATGAGGATTACGTGACCGAAGGTAAAATCGCAGCAAGCCGTACGGTTAAAGGACTGCTGTAGAAGAATTAAAATGAACGAGAAACCCCAAAATAACAGCAAGTTGATTGCTGAAAATCGCAAGGCGCGTTACGATTATACGATCCTCGAAGATATCGAGGCAGGAATGGTATTGACCGGCACGGAGGTGAAATCGCTGCGCACGGGACGGGTATCCATCAGCGATGCCCATGCCGGAGAAATACAGGGAGAATTATGGCTGCTTAATCTCACCATACCCGAATATAAACAGGGCAACCGCTTCAACCATGAGCCCAAACGTCCGCGCAAGCTACTGCTGCACCAGAAACAACTGGGCAAGCTGCTAGGGCAGATTCGCATAAAGGGGCTGACCGTTATCCCGCTCAAGATGTACTTCAATGCGCGCGGCATCGCGAAAATCCTGCTGGGGCTCGGCAAAGGCAAAAAAGAATACGAAAAGCGCGAAACGATTAAAAAACGTGACTGGCAGCGCGAACAGCGCGAACTCTTGAAACATGGAAAAAATTAACGTCACGATCGGGAACCGGGTTATTCCGATCACCGTTAAAACTTCCGTACGGGCAAAGCGTGTCTCACTGCGCCTGTCGCCAGCCAAGGACAGCGTGACCATGACGCTCCCGCGGCGCACTTCCCTCGCCTTCGGCATGAAGTTCCTTAACAGCAAGTCCGCCTGGCTGCTTGCCAACCTCGAAGAGGGTGCTGCAGTTCTGATTGCTGATGGCACCGTCATCCCGGTACTGGGAAAAGAATACACCGTCAGACGCAAAGACGGGCGTGGTTTTCCGCGCCTTAACCCGGAAACCGCAGAACTTACCATGCACTGCAAACCGGAATTTGTAGGCCGCCGGGTCAAGGACTTTCTCAAAGCGCTGTTATGTGAGGAGTGCATGCGCGTAGGAAAAACACTTGCCGCCAGTCTGGGCAAAAAGATCACCAGGATAACGGCCAGCAAAGCGCATTCACGCTGGGGCAGCTGCAGTACCGGAGGCACACTTTCCTTCAATCAGCTGCTGGTGCATGCGCCGAAAGCTATATTAGATTATGTCATCGCGCACGAGGTCGCGCATTTAAAAGAAATGAATCACGGCCCAAAATTCTGGCGCATCGTGGAAACACTGCACCCCGATATGCTGCAGGCGCGCAAATGGCTCAAACAACACGGACACGAGTTGCATCGATATGGGTGAGTAAACCTCGTCCTTTCGTCCACATCACCATAATATAGCCACATGGTAATTTTATTATTTTTCCTGTTTATTTGTTGCACCGGCAGAAATATTCCAAAAACATATTTTTCCGGAAATTCATTTTTAATTAGGAGAAAGACCATGCCACAGACAGCCCATAAAAAAGCAGCGCAAAGCTATGAAGAAGCTTCACGTCATCATAAGGAAGCCGCAAAGCACAGCGAAGCCGGCAACCATAAAGATGCCGCCCATAGTGCACTGCAAGCAAAGTCACATAGCAACCAGGGCAAAAAGCATGCTCAGGATGCAAGTGATGAGCATACGAAGAAATATGGCAATAAGTAATTAACGCTATGCAGCCACTCTCAGAAATGAGAGTGGCTATTATTGCTCACCTTACAAAGGAGCCTGGTCATGAGACCATTACTGATTATACTGCTCATCCTTATATTGTTCGGCGGCGGCGGACTCGGATATTACCATAGCGGGTATATGGGCATGGGATATGGCGGCGGCGGTGGATTGTTGCTGGTAATCATCATCATCCTGCTCCTGCGCTGACACGGATGGATTGGTGGGCGATAGAGGACTCGAACCTCCGACCTCTACCATGTCAAGGTAGCGCTCTAACCAACTGAGCTAATCGCCCTAGAGAAGCGGGATAATAGCGATCTATTTGTAGAGCGCAAATATTATATTCATTAAACAAACGCTGCCTTATCGCGAGAAGTAAAGTACCGATCAAAGAAGCGTTGCTCCGCGCGCAGGAGCGAGTCGCCTGTGACAATGTCTGCAGTAACAAATCCCTGGGACTTTAGCTTGCCTCTCAGCCAGTCATTCCCCATATATCCTATGAATAAATGCCAGGCCAGATGCATGAAACCGATGCCGACAGCGCTTATGCCATGCCATGAAGTAGAAAAAATCAGGCTATTCACGGAGATAATAATCAACGCAAACAGCCACAGCCGATTATAGAGCGCCCAGAAGATCACGAATATAAACGCCTTCCAGTTAAAGCCCTCTTCGATAAACTGTGCTTCCTCATAAGGATGCGGCAGCGATGGATCAATATGGACGGTATAGACGTGCAAGCGGCTCATAATTTTGTTCGGAATGGGTGGAAAACCGAATTTTATACTATATTATCGCTATTTCAAGATGTGAAATCATCTGCACCGTTTCGTCTATCCTAAAACAGAGAAGGGTCCGAACATGAAAAATGCAAAAATTCAACTACTTGCAAGCTATTACAATCCCATACTACTGCATCTGGCCTGCGCAAGTTCCGCCATGATTCTAATCGTGCGCTTATGGATTGCCCATGTGTTCTGGGCATCGGGCATCGTGAAAATTCAGGACTTCAGCACCACCGTGCTACTCTTCACCAACGAACACCCGGTTCCCTATATGCCCCCGATGGTGGCCGCCATATTCAGCACAGCCTTTGAGCTAAGCTGCCCTGCGCTCCTTACACTGGGGCTTGCCGCGCGGATAGCTACGCTGCCGCTTCTGGTGATGACCGCGATTATCAATTTTACCTACGATAATGCTACAGAGCATTATTACTGGGCGATGCTACTCGGCATGATATTATGTTACGGCCCTGGAAAAATCTCGCTGGATTATTGGATTAGCAAAAAAATTAACCATTCATGAAGAATATTCGTTAATATTTATTATTATTTTTCTACACAAAGCATTTGCGCTTTTATAGAATTATATATATATTTCCTCACTTCGGGTATCTTCAGGATACAGGAGTTGGAATGTTAAAGCCAATTATCTTCAAAGGCCTGACATTGGTTAAGCTTAGCAGCCTTATTGCTAAGCTGGCGTTGGCCTGTACCGCAATCAGCACGATTGCCACCCTGTTTGATACGATTGAGGCCGAGATGGGCGTGGCTATAGATATCATCTGTGTGGCCACTTACTTCATTACTAGAAACTTTCCCATCCGAAGTTACGACAAGACTCGCCATATCCCTCCCCGTAGGTGAAACAAAATCATATATTCTTATGATTCAGAATCAGGTATGACTTATGAAAAAGGGGTACAGGATGAATCGTAGAGAATTTACTGGATTCGCGATTGCAGGCATTGGGATGCTGGCACTCGGTAGAGCTATATGCTTTGAAAGTGCGGAAGCCGCAGCTGCCGCCATAATGAAAATCACCAAAAGCAATGAGGAGTGGAAAAAAATGCTTACCGATGAACAATATCGCGTTTTGCGGGAAGAAGGCACGGAACGTCCTTTCTCCAGTCCGCTTAACCATGAAAAACGCACGGGCAAGTTTGTCTGCGCCGGATGCGGCCTTGAACTCTTTAGTTCAAATACAAAATTCGACAGCGGCACCGGCTGGCCAAGTTTCTATCAGGCAATAGAAGGCCATGTCGAAACCAAGAGCGATACCACGCTGATGATGCAGCGCACGGAATATCACTGTGCACAATGCGGTGGCCATCAGGGGCATGTGTTTGATGACGGCCCCAAACCCACTGGCATGCGCTATTGCAATAATGGGCTGGCATTGAATTTCATTCCCGATAAAGTGTAATCTGCATGCGAAAATTTTGTAGTGGGTCAGTCTCGGCTTTTATCTTATTTGCAATCTATCCGTCATTGCGCAGCTTGACCGCGCAATCTCAGGCTGCATACCGTATTGCACGAGATCCCGCTGTGAAGCAGCAGGATGACGGCAGCACAATAAATTCCAAACCACATCACCACCTGAAATTTGGACTGCTTGCACTATTTTTCTGGATGCTCACAGGAGGCGCTATGGCTGATACCACACTCAAAACCGCCACTTTCGCCGGGGGATGCTTCTGGTGCATGCAAGGTGAGTTTGAACATATAGACGGCGTGAGCAAAGTATGGGCAGGCTATACCGGAGGCACCGTCAAAAATC
>JABDGA010000060.1 GCA_013286285.1 Alphaproteobacteria bacterium
GTTTGCGGCGCGCAGCAGTTCTGCCAATATCATACAGTTGTTGTCGGCGTTTGGCACGACCCGCACGCTTTCAAGCCCCCGCCTGCATGCTATAAATAACCAGCAGTCGACCATGACTTTTGCCACCAATCATGTGTATTTTACGCTGACGGTAACGCCGGCAACCACCACTGCGGTAAATGGCGTGACGCAGACGCCGAGCACCGCGACGGTTACCAGCAGCATCAATACGGTTCCTATCGGTATCATGATGACCATGATGCCCTCCATTGATATAGCGAATAGTGAAGTGACGCTTTCGGTAAGACCGACGCTGTCAACCATCACGGATTTCGTGAATGATCCGGGGTTTGAGCTTCAGCTTGCGCAGGCCAGTCCGACACAGGTGGGTAAAATTCATAATGCCATCCCGGAGATACAGGTGCGCGAGTTGGATTCCACCTTGAAACTGAAGAGCGGCGAGACCATGGTTATCGGCGGTCTGATGCAGCAGGAAGCAACCAATACGGATAATGGTGTGCCGTTTGTCAGTGGGGTGCCCGTTATCGGCAATCTGTTTAAGAATGTTGCTAAGTCGTCCCATAACAAGGAGCTTGTTCTGCTCATAAAAGCGACTATCGTTGATGCACGGGGGTCGCTCAACAGTACGGACAAGAATTTCTTCCATAAATTCTCCGATGATCCGAGGCCGGTGTCTTTCTAAGTTGCTCTTGCAACTTGTAACCTGCAACTTTATAACGGATCAATAATGTTCACCAACGTCCGATACATACTTTTAACTGCGCTGCGTGACTGGCTGTTTGCCGCGCTCATGATTGGCGTCATTGCGTGTGCACTTATTGCTCATCTGTTGGGAAGCACGGCACTGATTGAAACGCAGGAGATGACGCTCTCTTATACCAGTGCTTCCGTACGTGTCGTGGTGATAACCGGGCTGATCATTTTTGTCTGTTTTCACATACGGAATGCTTTTGACACCAGGGAAATCGAGGTTTTCCTTTCACGTCCGATCACACGTTTCAACCTCGTATTTTCGTATCTTATCGGTTTTACCGCTGTTGCAATACTGCTTGCCATACCTGCGGTGGTCCTTATCGCAGTGCAGGGGATTATTAATCCCGAAGGATTTCTGCTGTGGTCTCTGAGTTTACTGGTGGAATGCTGGCTGGTGGTAGCGGTGGCGCTTTTTTTCTCTTTTGTTCTGAAAAGCGCGGTGACTTCCACGATGGCAAGCATGGGATTTTATGTGCTTGCCCGTATGATGGGTTTTTTTATCGCCACGTCCGGTTCAGGAAGAATGTTTGAAGAAGGATGGATTAATTCTTTATTCGAATACGTGCTTAAGTTTCTGTCCATTGTCATGCCACGATTGGATACGTTTGCGAAAAGTGACTGGCTGATTTATGGCATGAAAAATATGGCGGATTTTAGGCTGTTCTTAGGGCAGGCAGTTATTTGCATTGCTCTTCTGGTGCTGGCCACTATTGCTGATTTTCGTCACAAGCAATTCTGAAAATATATGGTAGCATTTTTTCGCCGGTATTTTTTATTGATTCTGTTCTTCTGCTTGCAGGCAGGCTTTTGGAAGCTGACGGAAGATATGCTGCCGGATATGGGAATCGTTCCGGATGTGCCGGGCAGGGCAGCGGTCAAGGCCCTTTCTTTCGGTGATGAGGAATTCTACTTTCGTGTACTGGCGCTTGATATCCAGAACGCGGGCGATACATTCGGGCGTTTCACCGAACTTTATAAATACGATTTTAAAAAGCTGTATGCTTGGTTCACCCTGCTCGACTCGCTGGATAATGAATCGGATTATATGCCGTTCATCGCCAGCTATTATTACAGCCAGACACAATACGTGCCCGATGTGCGTTATGTTGTGAATTACCTTTATGAGCATTCCGCGGGCAGGCCGGAGAAGAAGTACTGGTGGCTGGCGCAGGCGGTATACCTCGCACAGCATAAGCTGAATGACAGTGATCTGGCGCTGAAAATGGCAAAGCCGCTCGAAAATGCCGACAATGCTCCCTACTGGGTGCGGCAGTTGCCTGCATTTGTCCATGAGAAGCGCGGGGAAATGGAGGATGCGCTGCAGATTATCGAGCACATACAGGCTAATTCGAAAAACATACCGGAAGGCGAACTCAGGTTTATGACGTATTTTGTTAAGGAACGGCTGAAGAAGCTTGAGAAAATGCAGGATGGTAAATAGTTGTTCGTTTCTCGTTATTCGTGACACGCAACGAACATCGCGTAACACAACTGGGACACTATGGATACAGGATTGCTCACATGGTATCAGGCTTTGCAGTTAGCGGCGCTCGGGCCTTGCCTGTTCATCCTGTTCTTTTTATGTGTCACTGCACATACTATCAGCAAGATTGTCGTCCCGCTGCTCTATTTTATTTCCCTTTTCTGCTGTTTCCTGTTGCCGCTTGGGGAACTATTAGGATTTGACAGGGCCGTGCAGGGGGCGTTGCTTGCCGGCAAGGGCACCAATGCCGCGCTCAGCTTTTTGCTTATTATTGAATTCATGACAGGGCGCATACCGCCGCCTGCCTATTGGGCGATTCTTGCCCTGCCTTTATTAGGAGGCAGTTCGATAGATTACGTTGTCTTAGTCCATAAAGGAGAAGAAATCTGCATTTACGAGCATTTATGCGCCTTGCCTGTAATATTCAAGCAATTATATGAAATTTTTGCCTCTTCCCTGATTTTTCTATTGACCATTGCACTGTGTCACCGTCTGGGAACGATGCTGGAAAAAGATACACATCAGACGAAAAATAAATATGCGATTATTATTGCATTGATTTTCCTCAATCTGGGAATACTCGCCATCAAACTTGCATATGCCAGCGGGCATGCGGATATGGAACATGCGGAAATGGCTGTCACCATAGTCAGGATAGGTTTTATATATCTGGTGCTTACTTCTGTTTTTCGTATCTTTGATCGCACATTTGATATTGGCTATGAACGTATGCCGACCATGCATCCGTCAAAAGAGTCCATCGTCAAAGATAGTGCATTAGCCGAAAATATTAAAAAGTTGCTGCGTGAGGAAAGAATATACCGGACGACGGAATTGACTCGTGAGGCGTTGGCAAAAAAGCTTGCAGTTACCGAAAATTATCTTTCCCGTGTGATCAACCAGCATTTTTCCCAGAATTTTAATATGCTGATTAACCAATGCCGTATTGATGAGGCTAGGGAGCGGCTCGCCAATGAAACTACCCCGGTAACGACCATCGCTTTTGAAGTGGGATTTAACAGCATCCCTTCCTTTAACCGGGTATTCAAGCAGGCAACCGGCGTGTCACCCAGCGAATATCGCAACGGTAAAAAATCCGGTTAAGTATTACTGATTTTTACCAGATTCGCCAGCGTTTCTTGTGCTGTTCCGCTATCAATGGCCTGCGCTGCCATAGCTGCGCCTTCCTTTAGGTCGGCGGCTTTATCCGCTACCATGAGTGCGGCTGCGGCATTGAGCAATACAATGTCACGGTAGGGCGAGACTTTGCCGTTTAAAAGGAGGCTTAGCTCGCGGGCGTTATGTTCCGGGCCCTTTCCGCTTAAAGCACCGGGTTCTACGCGTTCAAGCCCTGCTGCTTCCGGGGTGATTTCAAGCGATGTGATTTCATTATTGTTAAGTTCAGCGACGTATGAAACCCCGGTCAGGGTTAGTTCATCCATGCCGTCACTGCCATGTACGAGCCATGCTTTCTCACTGCCTAAACTACGTAGCGCTTTCGCCATTATTTCCAGCAGCGCTTTGTCATACACGCCGATTAGCTGGCGTTTAGGCATTGCCGGGTTGGCAAGCGGGCCAATCAGGTTAAAGAGGGTACGGATGCCGAGTTCCTGCCGGATGGGGGCGACATGACGCATCGCCTTATGGAAAATCGGCGCAAACATGAAGCATATGCCCGCGTCATGGAGCGAAGCGGTGATCCTATCTTTATCTGTCTGGATGTTGACGCCGAGCGTAGCCAGCACGTCTGCCGATCCGCTCTGCGAGGATACGGATTTATTGCCATGCTTGGCCACAGGCACGCCGCAGCCAGCCACCACCAGCGCCACCGCAGTGGATACATTGAGTGTGCCGCCATGATTCCTGCCAGCATCCCCGCCAGTGCCGCACACATCGATGGTGCCTTCCGGCGCAGGGATGGTATCCATTTTAGCACGCATAACGGAGGCTGCCCCGGCGATTTCTCCGACAGTCTCGCCTTTCATGCGCAGGCCTATAAGCAGTGCGGCAATCTGCGCCGGGGTCGCGCCGCCATTCATGATAATCTGAAATGCGCGCGTTGTTTCTTCCTGGCTTAGATGTTGACCTTCAGCCACACATGCTATGAATTCTTTAAACATGGGGTATCAGCGGATTGGACTTATATCCGCCAGGTGCGATTTTGCCCGCTCAATCGCGTCGGTAGGAAAATGCATGGGAAAATTCACCGGCATATTCTTCAATGAAAATGCTTTCCAGCCACTGCCCTTTTTCTGCATGGCCCAGAATCCACCCCAGACGGAAACTTTGCCGAAAATCTCCTCCACCGCCACGGTCACTCCAGGGTGGAAGTTACGTCCGGTCTTAGGATCCTTCACAAAATCCTTGTCCTTATTCGCTTTGGCAAATTTATTATCGCATTCGGATAGTTGCAGGTTGAGATCATCACCGCAGATAATCCCGCCTTCCTTCAGCAGGCGTTGTGACAGCAGTATATCTTTCCTCACCGGTTCATATGTATGATCGGCATCGATAAACACCACATCGAATCCCCCATCACGTAGCAGGGGCAGTATGTTTTCGCTTAACCCACGCAGATGCTGGCGCTTGATGTCTTCTGGCACGGTGGCGATATTATGCAGGAAAATGTTATAGGCGATGTCGGAGCCGAGCGCATGTTCCATGGCTTGGTATACTTCCCCTTTATGCTTGGAGCGGTCAAAGAACGGCTGCCAGGCATCAATGCAGGTAATGCTACCATGCCCGCCATTATGCAGCACTAACCCTTGTGCCCAGGAAAGAGCAGAAGCCCCGTACCAGGATCCGATCTCAAGCACATTAAAATCTTTTTTACGTTTTCCCTGTGTCAGATGCCAGATAACACCCATCATCATCACATGGCGCACCGGCGCGCTAAGGATGGCATATTTGGCGTCAAATATCGGACGATCCGGAGCGACTTCCCTGAGAATATTCTGATAAGACATGTGGGCACTCGTGTTAAAGGTTCTGTAAGATCCTAGAGCAATTTTTATACCAGCTTTCTTAAAAAAACCACCTGTATTTTATCGCTCTATGTTTCTCCCGGGAGACTATCAGGGATAGACTCTGTCAGATGAAAGAGGGTAATAGGCTTGCCCTGGAACATAGCGCATTTTGCGCCGTCCGGTTCCCTGATATTCCAGATCCAGCGCGTTAAAATCAGCGACTGGAATGATGCGGATATCCATGGAAACGCGAGTATGTTTATCGAGCGGCTCGCCGGTATGCAGGCAGCGTGAGTCAAACGCCAGCATCTTACCGAATTGTGTGGTTACCTCCGGTGCGACTTTGTGGATGTCCAGGTTAAAAGGTTTATCCTGGACCACGCGTTCAATCAGTTTATCGAAATCATAATTGAATTCATGCAGGATATGGCGGGTATTTTCCACATCGGTACGCCTGAAGCCGTGATATTGCGGCGCAAGCGGACGGGTAAGCGGCAGCCAGAGGTTGATTTCCTCCGGTGGGTGGCCGTAATTGATATCGGTATGGTAGCGCGGGTAATGATCGCTGTGTTTGCCGCCCGGGCAATGGATACGTATGGTGGTGGTGGCCTGAAAATAGAAAGGGTAGGGGAAGTGCTTTTGCAGGCAGAGCTTCACCATGTCGTGATAGGTATCGATAAACTGATCGTCCGTATCGTAGAGGAAAGTAGTGACCTTATTTACGCCGTCGTCAAAGTTATATTCTTTCATCTCTGGCGACAGAGTTTTATGCAGGTTTTCCAGATCGCCATCCGGAACGGGCACCCCTTTGGCGGTCAGCAGTCTGATAACCTCCTGCCGCAATTTCTGTGCATACTCGCCGCAATCCAGCTCCACGGCATCTTTGCCGAATTCATTTTGGAAACGGCTGGTGGCGGTAAATTTCTTGCGCATTAGCTTCTTTTGCTCATCCTTGCTCAACGCATGAATGTTCGGCAATGGTTCTTGCAACGCCTGCGCATTTTTCATAGGGCAACCTCTTCTCGTTGTGCGTATTTACCGGGACGGAACTTCTCGCCCTTGCGGATATAGGTGGAAAGCAACACTTGCCGCCATTTATTCTGGGAGCGGTTAGGATTGGAGGCATGGACAAGATAGGAATGGATATATACCACCGAACCCCGTTTTACTTCTGCGTTGATAGGCTTGTATTGGGACGGCACGATGGTTTCTTCGTTATTGGCGTTCGGATCCTGTCCCTTATCCTTTTCTACCGCCACTTTTTGTACAGGAAGCAATCCTTCCTTATGACTGCCCGGCCAAAGTATCAGCGCCCCGTTTTCCACCGCCACGTCGGTAAGCGCACACCATGCGGAGGCAAACGCACC
>JABDGA010000061.1 GCA_013286285.1 Alphaproteobacteria bacterium
TGGGGCTGGTGGCGGTGGTACCAGCTGGACCGCTGCAACTGGTCAAGGAGACGGTAATGGTTTGCTTGAGGATGGGCAGACATCTTCCGGTACCGACACTAACGCTAATACCCCGATGGGTGAAATATTGGAGTTTTGGACGGAACTGAGTGTGGCAAATCTGATTGATGGCTCGTATGGAACCTCGACCGGAGATTTATCCGCTGCTGGTGTCGGCGGCGGCGTGACGGCAAATAATTTCCCCTTGGCGAAGCTGGGCCGTGGTAACTATATCATCGCGGGCTCCGATACGCTCAACGGTTATAACACCTACGCGCTTGCCGGGATCACTTCGGCATTTACTGGCGGTGCTTCGGGAACAGCCACCTTCGTTGCTACCGGTACTGACAATCTGACTCCACTCGAATCCTATAATATGGACAAGAAGGTGGACGATGGTATGCCCAATACCGGCACGGTGCAGGCTAGGACTGCCGTGGGCATTACCACTGCCCAGTCGCATTCGCCGAACCAGAATCTTGTGACCAACAACGCTTCGCAAAACGCGGCAGCTTCCACTGCAGGCAAGTGCCAGTTTGGAAATGCTACGGCTACTACAACTTCGAATACCTATAACGTCAGCACAAGCAACAACAGTGGTACTACCCCTGCCTGTTCCTTGCGCTTCAGGTTTAATTAGTAGTTCTGCATATGCGCTTTATACCCCGCTTCGGCGGGGTATTTTTTGTATACATCAAAAACCTTCACTTCATCTGGAGGTCTTTGGCTTCAGTCTCTTCTGCGATAGATGGCGTCCCCAGAATCGATGGGATCATTACTGCTGGCGCTGTATTTCCTGTGAACACGGGTGACAAGCTCATAATGCGACCAGATTTCACGGAAGCGTGGATCTTGCATGAAATAATGCAGATAATCAAATCTCATCTTGAAAAAACCCGGCTTGAGCGGGCTTTCATCGATGATGATCGCATCTGGCAGGCGCTGCAGATCCTTTATGATGATTTCGTGGAAGAACCGCTCATTTTCTCCCATTTCTTCCAGGGAGTGATATGGCGCTTCCTGCCCCTTATACACTCGGCTCCAGCGCATATAGGCATTCGGCAAATATTCCAAATAGACCGGGCTCATCGCCCATTCCGCCCCCGCGTAGATTACCATCGGGAAATAGAGCATATTGTCGGTGTTGAACGCGCAGATCGTTTTATATTGGGAGAGTATTGCCGCTTCGCTTAAAATCTCTTCCCGCCGTTTTATGATATGCTGCACGTGCACTGGATCGGTCTGCATGAATATATAAAAGAAATAGAGTGGCATGATTAGGTACATGCGTTTGACTTCTTTTGAGGCAAGCTTGGCGAAGGTAAAAAGCAACAGAGAAAAAAAGAAAACGGGAAAAAGATGGTAGAAGTAAAAAAGTTTGGGAGCGAAAAAAATCACTTCTCCAGCGCAAATCAATACCAATAAGAAGAGCACTATTTTGAAATGCAGGGAATGTCGCATGCGAAAGACAATAATAACAGGGACAACAATGCTTAAGTCCACATTATAGAACATCGGTTCCCAGGACAGGGATTCGTAGCCCTTATAATCGAGTACGAATCTTGGAATGAGGTTAAGATATTCGGGCGTGCAGAAGATGATAAATAGGCAGTAGCACAGCGACAGGCTCATGATCAGCAATGCGTCAAGGCGGTTCCAAGCAAGAAACCGGCGTTCTGTGATCACCAGGAAGAATTCCGAGAATATGAAAACTAAAGCAAAATGCGGTTTGATGCAAAAACCGATGGCTCCCAGAATGCCCGCGGCGATGTTCTCACCACGTGATCCTTCCTGTCCCTGCAGCCGGTTGAGCATCAGCATGATATAAGGCAGAATCAGTGTGCAAAATAGATGTTCGCGCTGGCTGAAAGTGCTCAGAAACCTCTGGCCCACCGACGGCAGAATGAATACGCCGCAATAAAGCGCTAGCAGGATAAGGTAGGATTGCGCCTCCGTGCGACAGAGCGTGTTACGCCGTGCAATGCGCCAACTCAGTAACACGCATCCCTGAAACAGAAGAAATAGAAACAGCAGAAACGCTTCCGGTATGGGAATCCCGGTCAGGGTATGTATGCCGAGCGCGGGCATGGTAAGGTACATGATCAGTGGCGGCTGCGAGGTGATGAGATCGACATAGAGGCGCTTGCCTCTCAGCATTTCCTGGGCGAACTCAACGATTGAGGCCATGTCCTGGCTCATCAGAATGTAATCCGCCCATCCGGTGCCGATGAGCGATACGGAAAAGCAGAGCAGAAAATATAGCAGTCCGCGCGGGCTATAACGCGATTGCAAATTGACGGCATTATCGAGCATAAGGTTTATGCATAATTCAGAGAGTTACGCTTTGATCTTGTAAACTACAAGACAGCATATAAGCTGCTGCTGATAAATACAGTATCAATAATAGGGTATTCCATGGGAAAATATAATCCTGAGCATTTCAGAATATCCATAGTGCTGTCTTTTTATAACGAGGCGGAAGTGATACCGGAACTGCTCCGGCGGTTGCGTCAGGCACTTATCCCGCTGGTGGAGCAAAAACAGATCACGGCGTATGAGATTATTTTCGTCAATGATAGCTCCACCGATATCTCCGAAGCCGTATTGCGGGAAGAGCTGGAGTGTCACAAAGACATCGTCCTGGTTAATATGTCGCGCAATTTTGGCCATGAGGAATGCTTCATCGCCGGGCTGGCGCAGGCGCAGGGTGACGCCGTCATCACGCTGGACGCGGATCTGCAGGATCCGCCGGAACTCATTCCCGATATGATCCGCGCATGGAAGGACGATCCGGAGGTGGAGGTCGTCTATACCACGCGCAAGGAACGTCACGGGGAGCACCCACTCAAGATGCTGGTGACCATGCTGGGCTATCGTTTCATACGCGCGATCTCCAGCGTGCAGATCCCGCTCAATTCGGGCGACTTCAAGCTGATTTCCCGTCGTGTTGCGAATCACGTGCTGGCGTTAAGCGAAGATAAGCCGTTCATGCGCGGCATGATAAGTTGGATCGGCTATAAGCAGATTCCGATCTATTATGACCGCGACCCACGCTATGATGGCGCGGAGAACACGAAATTCCATGTGTTGAGCCGGCGCGTGATTTATTCCTGGCTGGATCGGCCACTGATTTCCTATTCGGATGAGCCGTTGAAATTTACGCTGCTGTGCGGGTTTTTGCTATCTCTTATCTCCCTGCTATATATTTTTGTGGTGCTGTTCCAGAAAGTTATGGGGTGGTACAGCCCAGGCTGGCCGGCACTGATGTGCGCCATTTTGTTCATCGGCGGCATACAGCTGATGATGCTGGGCTTTACAGGGCTTTATGTGGGCGCTATCTTCCGTCAGACACGCGGGCGGCCTCTCTATATTATCAAGGAAATCGTGCGGGCACCCTAAGGAAAGAGTAAGAAATGACTATCGGTAAGCATATTGCGGAACAGGCCAAGTCTTGGCCGTTTCAGGAAGCGCTGGCGCTGCTGAAGCGCTATGAGAAAGCGCCGCCTGCAAAAGGGTATGTATTGTTTGAAACGGGATACGGACCTTCCGGCCTGCCGCATATCGGTACGTTCGGCGAAGTGGCGCGTACCAGCATGGTGCGGCATGCGTTTTCGTGCATCAGCGACATTCCTACCCGGCTGATTGCCTTTTCCGACGATATGGACGGCTTACGAAAAGTCCCGGAGAATCTTCCCAATCCGGAGATGATTGCCGCCAATATTGGCAAGCCGCTGACCTCCATCCCGGATCCGTTTGGCACGCATGCGAGCTACGGCGCGCATATGAACGCCAAGCTCTGTGAATTTTTGGATCATTTTGGCTTCGAGTATAAGTTCAAAAGCGCGACGGCAACCTATAAGAGTGGTGAGTTCGATGAGACGCTGCTGAAGCTGCTGGAACGTTACCAGGAAGTGATGGATTTGATGCTGCCCACGCTTGGCGAAGAGCGCCAGCAGACCTACAGCCCGTTTCTGCCGATCTCTCCGCGCTCCGGCAAGGTGCTGCTGGCAAAGGTAGTGGAAACGCGGGTAAACAAAGGCACCATTGTCTATGAAGAGGAAGATGGCACGTTAGAAGAAGTGCCGGTCACCGGCGGGCATTGCAAGCTGCAATGGAAACCAGATATGGGGATGCGCTGGGCCGCGCTGGGCGTGGATTATGAGATGTATGGTAAGGACCATCTGACTTCTGCGGAGCTTTACAGTGGCATTTGCCATATTGCGGGCGGCACGCCACCCAACCAGTTTTGCTATGAGCTTTTTCTCGATGAAAAGGGGCAGAAAATTTCCAAGTCCAAGGGCAATGGCATTACCATTGACGAATGGCTGCGCTATGCACCGCAGGAAAGCCTGGCCTATTATATGTTCCAGTCGCCGCGCCGGGCGAAGCGGCTGTATTTTGATATTATTCCACAACAGGTGGATGATTACCTGACCTTCCTCGAAAAATATGCGGTGGAAACGGATGAGGCCAAGCGGTTGGATAATCCGGTATGGCATATCCATAACGGCAATCCTCCTAAGCCGGAGACCGGATTGAAATTCAGTCTGCTCTTGAACCTTGCCAGTGTATGCAACCCGCATGATAAATCCGTATTATGGGGCTTTATCTCGCGCTATATGCCGGAAGCGACGCCGGAAACCTGTCCGTTCCTGGATCGGCTGGCCGGATATGCGGTGAGTTATTACCATGATTTCATCAAGCCCAAGAAGCAATACCGTGCGCCTACGGAATTGGAACGCACGGCGCTTACGGAACTGCGCGGTTATCTGGCGGTAGCAGGGAAGGGGGACGACTTTGCGGCGGAGGTGCAGAACCGGATTTATGACATCGGCAAAAGCCACCCGTTTGGCGATCTCAAATTATGGTTTGGCGCACTGTATGAGATTTTGCTGGGACAGCCCACCGGCCCGCGCATGGGGTCTTTCATCGCGCTTTACGGGCGTGAGCAGACGATAGAGTTGATTGACCGGGTGCTGAGAGGCGAGAGTCTAGCGACATAAAATCTGAGTATAGAAACCGTTCTTAAACTGCTGCGTCATTGCGAGGCCACGGAGTGGCCGCGGCAATCTATTCTCACGGCTAGGCTTATAATCAGAGGCTGGATTGCTTCGCCTTTGGCTCGCAATCACGGCAATATAGATTTTAATTCTCCCGAAAATTACAAACTTTTATCGTTATACACCTTCTCGTTGAACGTACCTTCTGACTTGTCGATGAGAATGGTCATCAGGCAGTCGCAGGAGAGGTTGAGCACGGTGCGCAACATGTCGAGAATACGGTCGATGCCCAGTATTACGGCGATGCCTTCGAGTGGCAGGCCGAGCGAGTTGAACACCATGCCCATCATCACGATGGAGCCGCCCGGAATGCCTGCACCGCCGATGGCACCAATGGTGGCGGTCAGCATGAGGATGAGATATTGTGGAAATGACAAAGTGATATGGCACGCTTCTGCGATAAATATCGAACAGATGCTTAAATAGATGGAGATTCCCACCATATTAATCGAAGCAGCCAGCGGCAGGATGAAGTCCGTGCTGGTCTTGGATACACCCATGCGTTCCTGCAATACGCGCATGGCGGTGGGTAGTGTCGCCTTGCTGCTGCTGGTGGAGAACGCCACCACCTGTATTTCCACCATCTTACGGTAGAACGGCCAGGGCGACATCCTGCCGAACAGCACCATGATAAATCCGAACAACACATATTGCGCAAACAGGGCGCTGAACACCGTCAGCACGAGGAACGCCAGATCTTTCAATACGCCTGCGCCTTGCGAGCTGACCATGGCCGCAAGCAGCGCAAACACGCCGTAAGGCGCAAGCGTCATGATCACCGCAATCATCTTGAAGAAGATTTGTGCCGAAAGCTGGCAGATCTCTTTGACCGGCTGCATTTTCGTGCCAAAGGAGTTGATGGTCATGCCGAAGATAATCGCGAAAAATACCACCTGCACCAGATGATCGTTGGTGGACATGGTGCCCACAATATTGTCGGAGATAAAAATCGACAGCACTTTGGCGAAGCTGAACCCCGGTTGTTCCCCGCCATGGGTAGCATGAGCCGGGGCGGCGTTCTTTATCAGCGAACTGAGATCCACACCTACGCCGGGATGAAATGCAAGGCCGAACCCGATGCCGATCAGCACCGCAACCAGCGCGGTGGCAAGAAATACGAATGCCGCCTTAAGGCCGACGCGCTTGAAGGATTCGGAGTTGGTCATGCCGGTCACGCCAGTGACCAGCACGAAAAAGATAAGTGGCACCACCACCATCTTGATGAGGTCCATAAAACTGGTGCCGA
>JABDGA010000062.1 GCA_013286285.1 Alphaproteobacteria bacterium
CGGGATCCTTGTCATAAAAATCATTAAGTGTTTGCAATACAACTGCCAGAAACCGAGCATATCCAACTGTTTCTATATCAGTGAGAATATTTTCTGATTCCTGTAGATCACGTGTGCTAAAGTGCAATGCGTAACCTTCTGACTCCGGCCACGCGTGCTCCGCCCAAAAGCGGTTTTCTTCTTCCTGTCTTTTTCTTTCCTGTATCCTAGCGACTTTTCCCGCTTTTCTAGGCCCCTTCTTTACCTGTACCATATTACCCCTTCTGCATCAGCTTAATCGCTATCGTCGCAGCATCGGAGGCAGCGGTGGTGTGCGGTGCGCGGGCAATCAGCGACTCCTGATGTTTGATGGCGTCCCTGACTTTACCGTCCTTGCGGATAATGCCCAGGCACGGCGGTGATATTTTTAGAAAATTGATGCACGCCTTATTGAGTGAGGAGAAGGTCTTTTCGCCTTCCTTGAGGCTTGCCGACTGATTCACAATAATATCCACCGCGAAAGTCGATTTATCCGCAACACAGAGTTTTATAAACGCATACGCATCCGTAAGGGAAGTCGGCTCATCGGTAATGACCACGATACAGCGTGCTGCCAGCGCAGCCAGCGTCCGTACATGCTCCTCCACTCCCGCACCAAGATCCACAAAAACAAGATCATAATTTTCAGCTAGACTGGCTAGCTGCGTCTTAAGCGAACCCAGTTTCGCCTGCGGCAGCGAGGCAAGGTTTCCCGTTCCGGAACGGCCAACCACAATATCAAAATTCGCTGCATGATGGGTCACTACGTCGGCAAGCCCAGCATTGGCATAGAATACCTCGCTTAAATCATGCTCCGGGGTGAGGCCAAGCTGGACATCCACATTGGCAAGCCCAATATCGCCGTCAAACAATAACACCTTACGCCCGGCACGCGCCACCAGATGCGACAGCGTAATCGCCAGCCAAGTCTTTCCCACCCCGCCCTTTCCTGAGGCAATCGCGATGATATTATTATGCGAATGCTGCTCCTTCATGCCGTATTCTTCTCTTGATAGCGCAGCAGTAACTGCGTGAGTGTCATCGGATCAAACGTCACGAATTCGCCGATAATACGGGAGGAATTACTGGCATGGGAAAATGCAAGCTTCCCGCTATAGGCAGCGGTCAGCACGCTGCCATAACGCCGCGCCGCATCAATGCGGGTCACCAGGATACGGCGCACGCCGAGCGGCGCAAATGCCCGCGCCATATCGTCGGCTTCGGCACTGTCGCTGCCTGCGGATGCCACCAAAATCGGCTCAATGCTGCGATCGAGCTTAATATACTCCGCAAGCTCGCGTAAATCCCCCTGATTATAGGGATTCACTCCACCAGTATCTATGAGTATACGGTTATGATGGCCGTGTTCCTGCAGCAAGCGCCATAACTCGCCGCAGTTATCGGCAACATGCAACGTAAGCCCCAATATGGTGGTGAATGCCGATAGCTGCTCTACACCTCCAGCACGTTTATTGTCGGTGGTAATAACAATCGGCCTTTTCTTCTCCATCACCACCTGTGATGCCATCTTGGCAATCGTCATGGTCTTGCCGGTTCCCGGCGCGCCTACCAGCATCAGCGCATATGTGTCCTGGTCAAGCGGCAGGGGGGCATACTGGAAACTTGCCGCCATCAGCCGGGTAAAATCGGTGTGTATGTCATTGCCCTGCAGGCAGAGATGCCGGGCAGTATCCACCAGATGCGTAACGATATAATCCGGCGTGGAGTGAAAACGCAGCGTCGCTTCAATCTGTTCCAGCACCAAACTCGTGGTAAAGGATACGGCATGGAGAAAAGAAGTGACCGGCGGGGCTGGCATGGCTTTCTTCTCCGCGATGTGCTCGGATGCCGCCGTCACGACAATCCCCTCGCCGCTGCTGGACCGGCTGGTGGAGATGATAATGGCCTCGCTTCCCATCGTCTCCCGGATCATCTGCATGGCGAGTTTCATGTCAGGAGCATTGAAGGTACGAAGGCGCATTAGTTTCTCCTGGGGGGCACGCTGCCCCCGATTTCGCATCCGCGAAATCTCCCCCGCGGGGTCGTCGTATAGAACTCCTCCGCGTACCCACGCTTTTCACTTGCCACTTGCCACTTGCAACCCACTTTCCTCATATCTGCCCCAGCGTCTTGATTTTCGCGCGCGCGTGGATTTCATTCTGCGAAAGCACCATAGTCGAGGCGCGGAAGCGCTCTATGACGGAACGCACATATGGGCGTATCTGCGGACTGGTAAGCAGGATTGGATTTTCCCCCTGCATGGAGAACTGCTCATACTTCTTGCGTATGGATGCAATGAACTCATGGATTTTACTGGGCGCAAGATTGAGCGTACGTTCTTCATGGCCGGCGCCCATGAGCGATTCGCTGAATGTCTGCTCCCAGGCAGGCGACAAAGACACAATCGGAATATACCCGCCGTCTCCTGTACAGGCATGGCTTATCTGACGCGACAGCCGAGTGCGCACATGCTCGGTGATCATGGTAATATTATGCCCGGCGCGCGAGGCTTCCGAAATCGCCTCGATGATCGTCGGCAAATCGCGGATGGAGATATGCTCGGCAAGCAGGCTCTGCAGCACACGCTGGATGCCGCTTATCGTGATCTGCGCCGGAATGACCTCACTGATAAGCTTTTGCTGGGTTTTCGGCAACTCATCAATCAGTTTCTGGGTTTCCACATAGGAAAGCATCTCCGGCATGTTGTCTTTGACGATTTCCGTTAGATGCGTGGTCAGCACCGTCGGCGGATCTACGACCGTATAATTCTTAAACTGCGCCTCTTCGCGGTAGCTGTCGGGAATCCACATCGCAGGCAGGCCGAATGTCGGCTCAATGGTCGCCTCGCCCGGCAGATCTATTTTTCCGCCGCTCGGGTTCATCACCAGCAGCATATCCGCTTTCAACTCGCCCTTCCCGCTTTCAACCTCTTTTACCTTGATGATGTAAATGTTAGGCGGTAGCTGCATATTGTCCTGAATACGCACCGGTGGGATGATAAAGCCCAGATCGCGCGCCATCTGCTTGCGCAGCGCCTTGATTTGTTCGGTCAGGCGGTGGCCTTTCTGGTAATTAATCAGCGGCAGCAGCCCGTAACCCAGTTCCAGCCGCAATATATCAATATGCAGGGAATCGGTTATCTGTTCCTCGGCTTTGGTTTCTCCTCCGGCACTAGTCGTATCGGTCACGCTGCCGGGCTTTGCCGCCTGCCCCGGGACGCCGGCTTCCGGCGTTTCCTTCTTCTGTGCCTGCATCATGCGCCAGGCAGTGTAGCCGGTGATGCCTGAAAGCAAAAGGATTGGCAGGCCGGAGAATCCCAGCAGGATACCCATAAAAAATAGCAGACCACTGGTCACGCCGATTGCCGAAGGCGAACGGCTCAACTGGCCAAGCACCGCCTTTTCCGCCGAACCGGCAGCGCCTGCCTTGGTAACCAGCAGGCCGGCGGCAGTGGAGACGATCAGCGCCGGAATCTGCGACACAAGGCCATCGCCCACCGTGAGTACGGTATAGGTCTGCAGGGCTTGAGAAAAACTCAAGTTTTTTTGAACCGTACCGATGATAATGCCGCCGATAAAGTTGATGAAGGTAATGAGGATACCGGCAATGGCATCGCCACGTACGAACTTGCTGGCGCCGTCCATTGCGCCGTAAAAAGAGCTTTCATCTTCCAGTTCCTTGCGCCGTGCCTTCGCCACTTTTTCATCAATGAGCCCCGCGGAAAGATCCGCGTCAATCGCCATCTGTTTACCGGGCATCGCGTCCAGGCTGAAGCGCGCCGATACTTCGGCGATGCGTCCTGAACCCTTGGTAATCACCACGAAATTGATAATCGTGAGGATCATAAAAATAATGCCGCCGATCAGTACCTGTCCGCTGGTCACCAGCGTCCCGAATACCCGGATTATCTGTCCGGCAGCATCCGATCCCAGATGCCCGTGCGATAATATGAGGCGCACGGAGGCGATGTTGAGCGACAGGCGCAACATCGTGGCGATAAGCAGAATTGTGGGGAACGAACTAAGCTGCAGAGGCTTTTCAACAAAAAGCACCGTCATCAGGATCAGCACAGAGACGGTGATGGAAATGCTGAGCAACAGATCCAGCATCTGCTTGGGGATTGGCACCAACAGCACCATAATAATCGCCATGATGCCCAGCGCGAAGAAAATATCCCCACGCTTGCTCACTGCCTTGAGTCCCCATTGCAACGTGGGGATATTCATGCCTATCTGCTGTTCAGCGGCCATAAAATACTAGTAATTAGTGTTTAGAGCCGAGTGGTTAGTTTCACTACCACCCGGCTCTGGACTCTAGCCACTATTCACTCCCATATTGTTTCAGCTTGTTCCGGAGCGTGCGGATGGAAATGCCGAGAATATTAGCGGCCTGCGTGCGGTTTCCGAGGCAGTAATTCAGCGTATCAATGATAAGCTCGCGCTCCACGCTTTCAATCGTGCGCCCAACCAGCTCGCTCTTATTCAACGTGCTTTCCTCAGCAGCGGGCTCTTCCGCCGCACGCTCCACTGCCTGTATGTTCGGCAGGGTAATGGCATCCGCGGAAATCTCATCGCCACTTCCCAGCAGCACTGCCCGGTGGGTAATGTTTTCCAGTTCGCGCACATTGCCCGGCCAGCTGTAATATGTTAGCTTTTCCACGGTGCCGGCGGATAATTTGCGCACCGGTACGCCGTTCGCCTTGGAATATTTTTCGATAAAATATTCCGCAATGGGAATAATATCTTCCTTACGCTCACGCAGCGGCGGCAAATGCAGGCTGATCACATTCAGACGGAAGTATAAATCCTCACGGAACGTCCCTTTTTTGGTTTCCTGCGGTAGATCGCGGTTGCTGGTGGCAAGGATGCGTAAATTCACTTTTACTGGCCGGGTTCCGCCCACCCGGTCGATTTCATGCTCCTGAATGGCGCGCAGAAGTTTGGCTTGCAGGCGTATGTCCATCTCGCTGATCTCATCAAGCAATAACGAGCCGTTATTCGCCTCTTCGAACTTACCGATGCGCCTCGCCACCGCCCCGGTAAAGGCGCCTTTTTCATGGCCGAACAGTTCCGACTCCAGCAGGGCTTCCGGGATAGCCGCGCAATTGACGGAAATAAAGTTATTGCCAGCGCGTTTACTCTTGCGGTGGATATATTGGGCAATGACTTCCTTGCCAGTGCCGGATTCACCGGTAATGAGGATATTCGCATCCGATCCGGCTACCTGATCGGCCAGTTCCAGCAGGCGCTTCATCTGCCGCGAGGCATGGATAACCGCGTGCGTTTCCTCGGTAATCGCCTCAAGCACCGCAGCAATGAGATCTTCGTCCGGTGGCAAGGGGATATATTCCTTGGCCCCTGCCCTTATCGCGGCGACCGCCACGGCGCTGTCCGACTGCACGCCGCAGGCGACCACCGGCACGATAATCCGCTCGGATTCCAGCATCTCTATCAGTTTTTTGATGTCCGCCCTGGCTTCAATCATAATCATGTCCGCCCCCTGGCCGCTACGCAGCAGCCCGAGCGCCGTCTGGATATTCAACGTCTGTGAGACTTTCGCGCCGCGCGAACGGGCGATTTTCGTCGCCGCGCCGATCTGGCCTTCCAGTTCACCAATAATCAACAATCGCATTTTCTGTACCTACCCTATACCTTGTCCGGCTTAATGATTTCCGTCATGGTGACGCCGATACGATCCTCTATCACCACCACTTCCCCCCGCGCAATCAGTCGGTTATTGACGTAGATGTCAATCGCCTCGCCAACCTTGCGATCCAGCTCTATCACCGCCCCGCGCCCAAGCTTCAAAAGCTGGCTCACCTGCATCGAGGTCCTGCCGAGCACGACCGAGATTTGCACGGGGATATCGTATACGGCTTCAAGCGTGACATTGGTGCCGTCACCTTCTCCAAACGGTTTGGGGGCCGTTGCTGTGTCTTCATTTGCCATGCAATATGTTCCTTTGCCCTGCTATGATGGTTTCTATATCGCTCCATAATTTCGCCGTGTCGCGCTCGGCATAGCCGCTCTTCCATTCCACCCGGCAATCATTCTCGCCCATGCCCGGCTCTTCCTCCACTGCTATTTCCCCGGTAAAACCCGGCAACAGCGGACGCAGGGCATCAATACGCTGCCTGAGTCCCGCGCCTAAGGCAGCGGGCACGGTTACGGCAATTTTTGCCTGGCCGATAATAAGGCCAAGGCAATCGCGCAACACCTCCTCCACACTTTCATATGGATCTGAC
>JABDGA010000063.1 GCA_013286285.1 Alphaproteobacteria bacterium
TTCGGATTGTTCCTTGTCGTGTCAATATCAAGCTTGCTTGGTTTTATTAAATCATGCCAGTTTTTGCTAATCACGGATTATCCCCATTTTGATTACGTTACTCGTTACTCGTTACTCGTTACGCGTACTGATAAACGCGCAACGAACGACGTATTATACCCTGCGGCGCTTCGGCGGACGGCAACCATTATGCGGCACCGGGGTTACATCCTTTATGGCAGTGACGGTAAGTCCTACAGCTTGCAATGCACGCAATGCCGATTCACGCCCAGTGCCAGGACCTTTTACGACAACGGTTACCGTCTTGAGTCCATGCTCCTGCGCTTTCTTCGCCGCAGCATCCGCAGTCACCTGGGCAGCGTAGGGAGTAGACTTACGGGATCCCTTAAATCCGTGCGCACCTGCCGAAGACCACGACACCGTGTTACCCTGCATATCGCTGATGGTCACAATCGTATTATTGAAAGAAGCGTTGATATGCACCACACCAGCGCTGATGTTTTTACGTTCTCTCTTTTTAACACGCCCGGCAGCCCCTGCTGCAGCCGACGATGCTTCTTTGCCGTTTTCCTTATTTTTTGCCTGTGCCTGAGCCATGTCCTATTCCCGCCTAAATTCTGCTTATTGATAACAAACTGAGATTACTTCTTAGACATCACCATTTTCTTGCCGGCGATCGCCTTCGCCTTGCCTTTACGCGTGCGAGCGTTGGTATGCGTGCGCTGGCCGCGAACCGGCAGCCTCTTACGGTGACGGAGTCCACGGTAACAACCCAGATCAACCAGCCGTTTGATGTTCATCGACACTTCACGGCGCAAATCACCTTCCACTGTATAATCCCGATCAATAATTTCGCGTATCTTAATGACTTCGCCTTCCGAAAGCTGATGCACGCGCTTACTTTCACCAATGCCGGTTTTATGGCAGATTTCCTCCGCTTTCTTGGAACCAATACCATGAATATACTGAAGCGCTATGATAAGACGCTTTCCGGTTGGAATGTTAACGCCAGCAATACGAGCCACAAATTCTCCTTAAATCAGACACTTATATGATTTTTCCGTCTATACGGGTTTCAGCCTTTCGGCAAGAGAGCGAAATAATAGGAATTATTTCTCTGCTGTCAATCATTTTGATAAATTTTTAAGCACTCTATCCATTTCTGCTGTTACATCCTTGATTTCCGCCATTCCGTCAACACTTCTTAATATCCCTTGCTGCTTATAATACGGCAAGACCGGCACCGTCTGAAGGTGGTAAGCCTGAAGACGCGATGCCACCGTCTCACGATTATCGTCTTTGCGGCGGGTGAAGTCATGCGAGCCGCAAACATCGCATACTCCCGCCACTTTAGGCGCCTTATGCGTATCGTGATAGCCCGCGCCACATTTCGCACAGGCAAACCGACCGGCAATGCGTTCTACCAGCGCCGCATCATTGACCGTAATCTCAATGACCAAATCCAGTTTCCTATGCATCTCATGCAACATGGTGTTGAGCGCCTCCGCCTGCCCCAGTGTACGCGGAAAGCCATCCAGTATGAAACCGCTGCCGCAATCTGGCAGGGAAATACGTTCGCGAATCAGGGAGATCATAATGTCGTCAGACACCAGTTGCCCGGCTTTCATGACAACATCCGCCTTCCTGCCAAGATCGGAACCGCTTTTCACCGCAGCACGCAACATATCTCCGGTAGAAAGCTTGGGTACATGAAGCCGGTTTTGTAGCAATTCCGCCTGGGTGCCCTTACCCGCTCCGGGCGGGCCTAAAAGAATAATGTTCATTTCTTTCCTTTGAGCCGGGCCTTCTTAATCAACCCCTCGTACTGATGGGCAAAAAGATGCGACTGCACCTGAGCGACAAAATCCATCAGCACGTTAACAGTAATCAGCAGGCTGGTGCCGCCCAGATAAAACGGCATTTTGTAATTGGCAATGAGTACTTCAGGCAGTGCGCAGACAAAGCAGAGATAAACCGCGCCTATGGCCGTCAGACGGGTCAGCACATACTCCAGATAGTCTGCCGTATTCTTTCCCGGACGGATGCCGGCGATAAACCCGCCGTATTTCTTGAGATTGTCCGCCGTTTCCGTGGTGTTAAACACAATCGGGGTATAGAAAAAACAGAAAAAGGCAATCACCGCCATATACAGTATGATATAAAGCGGCTGGCCATGGCCAAGATACGCAGTCACCGTCGTAAGCCAGGACGGCCCCTTACCCTGGTTGAATCCAGCAATAGTCAGTGGAAACAGCAGGATGGAGCTGGCAAAAATTGGCGGAATGACGCCGGACATATTCAGCTTCAACGGCAGATGGGAACTTTCACCTCCCATCATCTTCATGCCGACTTGGCGTTTGGGATATTGAACGATCAGCCTCCGCTGTGCACGTTCCATGAATACGATAAAGGCGATAAGCGCCAGTGCAATAAGAATCACTGCAAAAATGATTTCCACCGGCAGTGCGCCTGTCCGTCCTAGTTCCAGCGTGCTTGCCAAGGCACCGGGAAATCCCGCAACGATACCGGAGAAAATGATAAGTGAGGTGCCGTTGCCGATGCCACGCGCCGTAATCTGCTCGCCAAGCCACATCAGGAACATGGTGCCCCCGACCAAGGTCATAGCCGTCGTCAGACGAAAGAAAATACCAGGATCAATGACCGCCGAAACACCACGTTCCTGCATCCCTTCCAATCCTACGGCAATACCGTATCCCTGCATGAAAGCCAACAATACCGTACCATAACGCGTATACTGGTTGATTTTACGCCGCCCGGTTTCGCCCTCTTTCTTCAATGCCGCCAGGTGTGGCGAGGCTATGGTCATAAGCTGGATAATAATAGACGAGGAAATATAGGGCATGATAGCCAGCGCAAAAATCGTCATGCGCCCAAGCGCACCACCGGAAAACATGTTGAATACACCGAGCACACCGCCGGAGTGACGTTTGAATATTTCCGCCAGGATTTGAGGATCAATACCAGGAATCGGGATATAAGAACCGATCCGGACGACGATCAGCGCACCAATAACGAACCACAGACGTTGCTTGAGTTCGGTTGCCTTGCCAAGGACGCTGAAATCAAAATTGCTCGCAAGACGCTCTGCTGCAGAAACCATTTTTGAACCTACGTTACTCGTTACTCACCACCCGTTACGCACAGCGCGCAACGAAAACGGGCAACTATCTTTAAGCAGCCACCGTAACTTTGCCGCCCGCTTTCTCCACCACGTCAATCGCGGATTTGGAAGCACGCGTCACCTCCACCGTAAGCTTCAGTTTCAACTCACCTTTGGAAAGCAGTTTGATACCATGCACATTTTTGCGCGCCACGCCTGCAGCTATCAGCGCTTCCACTGTTACGGGCTTCCCCGCATCCAGCCTACCGGCATCCACCGCCTTCTGCAGATCGCTGACATTCACTACGCTGTATTCCACGCTTTTATGCTGATTGAAACCGCGCTTGGGTAGACGGCGATGTATCGGCATCTGGCCACCTTCAAAGCCCTTGATGCGCACACCAGTACGCGCCGTTTGGCCTTTACCACCACGACCGCAGGTCTTACCCTTGGAACATCCGATCCCGCGCCCTACCCGCATGCGCCTTTTATGCGCGCCTGCATTATCTTTGATTTCGCTTAACATAATTATCCCTGCTGCAACTACTCGATTACCTTAATCAGATGCTTTACTTTCTCAATCATCCCCCGCACAGAGGGCGTATCCACCACCGTACGCGTACGGCGTATCTTGTTAAGCCCAAGCCCAATGAGCGTAGCCCGCTGGTATTCCTGCCGACCTATGGGGCTGGCGGTCTGCATAAGCGTTATCGTCTTTCCCGACGCAGCAGCGGTTTCACCCTTCTTCTCTTGCTTCGGAGCAGGCGCAACTTCTTTTTTTGCCACCTGATCCGCTTTTGCTTCTGCCTTGGGAGCCGAAGGCTTTTTTACCGCTTTTGCTTTGAGCTCACCCGTTGCGGCCTTGTCTTTTTTCTCAGCCATAGTTTTAAACCTTTACGCTTCTATTCTTCTTTCTTTTCTTCTTTTGTATCCGAACCGAACTCACGCCGACCGATGATTTCACCAACTTTTTTCCCGCGTTTTGCAGCGACCGCGCGCGGTGAACGCATGGTTATAAGCGCATCGAAAGTCGCCTTCACCATGTTATGCGGGTTGGAGGTGCCGATAGATTTAGCCACCACATCCTGTATGCCCAGCGCTTCAAATACTGCACGCATCGGACCACCGGCGATAATGCCGGTACCGGGAGCAGCGGAACGCATGAATATTTTTCCCGCACCAAAACGCCCGGCAATATCATGATGCAAGGTACGGCCTTCCCGCAGCGCAATCCTTACCATGTGCTTCCTGGCGTCATCGGTAGCCTTCTTGACGGCATCGCTGACTTCCTTTGCCTTACCGCTGCCATAGCCTACACGACCCTTGCCGTCACCTACCACAACCAGCGCGGCAAAACCAAAACGCTTACCGCCCTTTACCACTTTCGCAACACGATTCACCGCTACCAGCTTGTCAATATATTCGCTGCCAGCTTCGTCTTTTTCCAATGCCTTTTTATTATCACGTGCCATGCTGTTTCCCAATAATTTAGAATGTCAAATGTTGAACGCCAAGCCTAGAATGACAGCCCGCTTTCACGTGCGCCTTCGGCCAAAGCCTTAACGCGCCCGTGATACAGATATCCGCCACGATCAAATACCACCTCCGTCACTTTTGCCTTCTTTGCACGCTCGGCAACCAAAGTGCCTACCAGCTTTGCCGCCTCAACATTCGCCGATGACTTAAGCTTGGAGGCTACTTCCTTTTCCATCGTGGAAGCCTGCGCCAGAGTTACCCCTTTGCTGTCGTCGATAACCTGAGCATAGATATGCTTGCCGGAGCGAAAAACCGAAAGACGAACCCGTCCGCCAGATTTTTTCCGGATAGCGATACGTACACGTTCCTTGCGGCGTTCAAATAAATTTATCATAACTCACCTATTTCTTCTTGCCTTCCTTGCGACGGATTTTCTTGCCTTCATAGAGCACACCCTTGCCCTTGTACGGATCCACACGGCGTAAACGATGAAGCTCGGCAGCCACCTGCCCCACCAACTGTTTATCTGCACCAGAAATCACGACGAGGGTTGGTTTTTCCGCCTTAATCTCGACGCCTGTCGGAATCACGTATTTTATCTCATGGCTATAGCCAAGCGAAAGCGTCAACATCCCTTTATCCACCACAGCACGGAAACCAACACCAACAATCTCAATACGGATGCTAAACCCCTCGGATACGCCTTTCACCATGTTATTGATAAGCGCACGCGCAGTACCCCACATGGCACGGGCTTCCTTAGTATCATTGGCCGGCTCAACCTGCACTTTCCCATCCGTAAATGTGACCTTTGCATCCTTACCAATGACTGCCTTCAGCTCGCCTTTTGCTCCCTTTAAGACAATTTCCTGCCCTTTTACATCTATTTTTACTTTATCCGGTATCACCACCGGCAGCCTGCCTACACGCGACATATTTTATCCCCTAGAACACACTGCATAATATTTCGCCGCCAACATTGGCGCTGCGCGCGTCAAAATCCGACATCACCCCTTTGGAGGTGGATACAATGGCAATACCCAAACCATTAAAAAATTTTGGCAACGAAGAAATCGCCTGGTAGAGACGCCTTCCCGGCTTCGACTCACGCCGAATCTCCTTAATGACCGGCTCTCCCTCATGGTATTTGAGATCTACCCGTATATCTTTCTTATTTCCGCTTTCAACTACCGCATAGTCACGGATATATCCATCCATTTTCAGCACCTCAAGCACATTGAGTGAAAGCTTCGAATAGCGGCAGATAATTTGCGCAAGACGAGCCTTCTGGCCGTTGCGGATGCGGGCGATCATATCGGAGAGCAGATCATTCATAGCCATAAAAATTACCCCTTACCAACTGGATTTGACGAGACCGGGTATCTGACCGAACGAGCCGAGCTCGCGCAGCTTGATACGGCACAATTTGAATTTACGATAATTCCCCCTCGGACGACCAGTCAATTCACAACGATTACGGTGACGATTCTTGGCACTATTACGCGGCAGCGCAGAAAGCTTGAGCTGTGCAGCAAAACGCTCTTCCATGGTCAATTCTTTATTCATAATAA
>JABDGA010000064.1:0-3727 GCA_013286285.1 Alphaproteobacteria bacterium
CAACTGCGATATTAATATCCCTTTGTTTTAGTGTTCCCGCCGATGACGCCCCGCTTGCGAACCTGAGTTCCGAGACTGAGCTTGCTGGCTTTCCATTGCTTGGACTGCACTGTTCCAGCCCGCCTTATGGCCTTGATTAACCCCTTTTTGAAAAGTATCATCTAGCGCTTTTCTTTGAATGATACGGCCTTCCTTAAGCCCACTTTCATAGCCTTGGTCAGCATCGTTCCATACCTGGCTGAAACTGAACCATGACCAGACAGATATGGCCAGAAACATCACGACAACAGCCCCCCAACCAGTTGGGATCCCCAACAAATGACGTGCTAGCCACTCCCCGGCTAATCCACATAGGACTGTTAAACCTGGGACAAGGATCAACTCCCCCATCAGCCACCCATCCCACTTTGAAGTTTTGTTACCCAGCGTTCGAGTAACAATGATCATAATTTGAATGGCGGCAAAAAGCACATAGATAGAAAGCATCTATGCACCTCCTTTCGTTAACGAATTGTGAAAAACTCCTTTCACATCATACACACAGCACTTGAGTTCCGAACCCAAGGAATAAAAAACAACCTATTGCTTTTTGCTGTGTATAATCGTTGGAAATATATTAATAAATATTAATATTTATACAATTTTTGATTTATGAATTTTTTGTGACGGTTTTTCTTCTTTTCTTACAGGGAGAAGGCTTTACAAATCTTCAAACTTCTCTATAAAACCCTTATGAAATCCTCCGTTATCGTATTTCCCGGCTCCAATTGCGACCGTGATGCTTTTACTGTCCTGAAGGCCACCGGTTGCCAGCCGCAGATGGTCTGGCATGGGGATTCTGCACTGCCCAAGTCTGATCTGGTCATCGTTCCGGGAGGGTTTTCCTATGGCGATTACCTGCGCAGCGGTGCAATCGCGGCCAATTCCCCGATCATGCGCGAAGTCATCGCCCATGCCAAGCGCGGCGGCCTTATCCTGGGTATCTGCAACGGCTTCCAGATACTCACCGAAACCGGCCTTCTTCCCGGCACCCTGATGCGCAATGCCCGGTTAAAATTTATCTGCCGGGAAGTCAGCCTGCGGGTGGAAAATAATGTTACCCGGTTCACGTCCCGCTATCAAAAGGCGCAGGTCATCACTATCCCCATCGCCCATCATGACGGCAACTATTTTGCCGATAACGCCACGCTTGATTTGCTGGAAGAAAATGCACAAATCGCTTTCCGTTACTGTGATGATCAAGGAAAGGTTACCGATAAAGCCAACCCCAACGGTTCGCTCGGCAATATTGCCGGTATTTTCAACAAGGAAAAAACTATCCTCGGCATGATGCCGCATCCCGAACGCCATAGCGAAGCCATTCTAGGCGGGATAGATGGCCGGTTGATGTTTGAAAGCCTGCTTGCCGCATAGAAAGACCGTATGAAATCCAGTACCAACCGAGCCAATGCCTTCATTACCCCGGAAGTCGTCGCCGAACATGGGCTGACGGCGGAGGAATACCAGAAAATCCTGGGCATTATCGGGCGTGAGCCGAACATGACCGAACTGGGCATATTCTCGGTCATGTGGAGCGAGCATTGCTCGTATAAAACCACACGCAAATGGCTGGGCATATTGCCCACCACAGCGCCGCACGTCATTTGTGGTCCCGGTGAAAACGCAGGCGTGATTGACATCGGAGATGGACAGGCGGCGATTTTCAAGATGGAATCGCATAACCACCCTTCCTATATCGAGCCGTACCAAGGCGCAGCCACCGGGGTCGGAGGCATCCTGCGCGACGTATTTACCATGGGTGCGCGCCCCATTGCCAATATGAATGCGTTGCGCTTCGGCGCGCCGGATCACCCCAAAACCCGCCATCTGTTGGCAGGCGTGGTGGCAGGCATCGGCGGTTACGGCAATTGCGTCGGCGTACCGACTGTCGGCGGCGAATGCACGTTCCATCCGTCTTATAATGGCAACATTCTGGTCAATGCCATGACGGTCGGCATTGCCGATAAAAACAAGATCTTTTATTCTAAAGCCGCAGGCATCGGCAATCCGGTGGTCTATGTCGGCTCCAAGACCGGGCGCGACGGCATCCACGGCGCGACGATGGCATCGGCGGAATTCGGCGAAGATTCCGAGGAAAAACGCCCCACCGTGCAGGTAGGTGATCCGTTCACCGAAAAACTGCTCATTGAAGCCTGCCTGGAGCTAATGGCGACGGACGCCATCATTTCCATACAGGACATGGGCGCGGCGGGGCTCACCTCCTCGTCACTGGAAATGGCAGGCAAAGGCGGCATCGGTATTGAGCTGGAGCTGGATAAGGTTCCGATGCGCGAAGAAGGCATGACACCGTATGAAATCATGCTGTCTGAATCGCAGGAACGCATGCT
The DNA here is from genome assembly GCA_013286285.1 of Alphaproteobacteria bacterium. Classification (GTDB taxonomy): domain Bacteria; phylum Pseudomonadota; class Alphaproteobacteria; order Rickettsiales; family JABCZZ01; genus JABCZZ01. The sequence goes on from JABDGA010000064.1 coordinate 2,388, forward strand.
GATGATCCTCAAACCCGAAAAAGAAGCGCTGGCGCGTAAGATTTTTGAAAAATGGGAACTCTCCTTCGCCGTTATCGGCAAACTGACGGATACCGGCAACCTGGTGCTGAAGATGCATGGCGAAACCTATGCTGATCTGCCGGTTGCCCCCATCAGCACTGATGCGCCGGTCTATGAGCGGCCCTATGTAAGACAGGTTCCAGGTGACAGGTTCCAGGTTTCAGATATTTCGCTGAAACCTGAAACCCGAAACCTGATAGCTTCCCTAAAAAAGCTCCTCTCCTGCCCTGATCTGGCCAGCAAACGCTGGATATGGGAACAGTATGACCATATGGTGATGAACGATACTGTGTTCCGTCCGGGCGGCGATGCCGCCGTTGTGCGTGTGCATGCGTCGCAGAAGGCGCTTGCCATCACCACGGACTGTACGCCGCGCTATTGCTATGCCGACCCTTACGAAGGCGGCAAGCAGGCGGTGGCTGAAAGCTGGCGTAACCTGACGGCGGTGGGCGCCAAGCCGCTCGCCATCACCAACTGCCTCAATTTCGGCAATCCCCAGAAACCAGAGATCATGGGACAGATCGTGGGCTGCCTTGAAGGCATGCGCGATGCCTGCCTGGCGCTGGATTACCCGGTCATCTCCGGCAATGTCTCGCTCTATAATGAAACCACGATTGGCGATAAGGCATCCGCGGTGCAACCCACTCCTGCCATCGGCGGAGTCGGCATCCTGACCGACATCGAGAAACGCGTGGGCAATAGTTTTACCGCAGCAGGACAGGATATCCTGCTTATCGGTGAAACCAAAGGCCATCTGGGAAGTTCCCTGTATTTACGGGAAATTCTTGGACAGGAAGAAGGCACATCGCCGCCGGTAGACTTGAATACAGAACGTGCCAACGGCGATTTTGTGCGGGAATACATTCAACATGGGAAGATAGCGGCCTGCCATGATATATCCGACGGCGGCCTGTTGGTAGCGCTGGCGGAAATGACGTTGCGCAATACTGTCGGCGCGACGGTCGCTTTCCCGAATACCCTGCCTATCCCAGCGTTTGCGTATGGCGAAGATCAGGCACGCTACCTGATTGCAGTGGCACCGGAACACACGAAAACCATCCTGGCAGCTGCAGCCAAACAGAAAATACCGGCACTCTTGCTCGGCAAAACCGGCGGCGATGCGCTGGTAGTCGAAGGCGCGGTGAATGAAAAAATTAACGTACTTAAGGATATCAACGAATCCTGGCTGCCGGATTATATGGACGGGGCAACGTAGATGGGCATGTCGGCACACGAGATTGAAAGCCATATCCGTGAAGCGTTCCCGGACGCGCAGATGG
>JABDGA010000064.1:3737-5640 GCA_013286285.1 Alphaproteobacteria bacterium
TGGAACTGATTGATTTAGCTGGGGATAACGAACATTACGAGTTGCATATCGCATCGGAGCAATTTCGCGGCAAATCCCGTGTCGCCCAGCATCAGATGGTTTATGCCGCCTTCAAAGGCCATATGGGCGGAACCCTGCACGCCCTAGCGCTGAAGACCTTGGTGCCGGAGGAGAAAAATCATAGCAAGTAAACGCTTGCAAAATGAATGCAAGCATTTATATTGCCTTTCCTGTTTGAATAAGCGGGCGTAGCTCAGCGGTAGAGCGCCACCTTGCCAAGGTGGATGTCGAGAGTTCGATCCTCTTCGCCCGCTCCATTTTTTCCTCCTCACAGGCTTTGTGATATATGCGTCTTGCAGCAATCGCGATAGGGGTAATGCTCGTATTCTCAGGCTGTTCCGAGGAAAAGCCTTCCTATTCCCCAGATGCGCTGAACGACATGCTGCGCCCGAAAGACGGCATGGCGAAGCTGGTGGTGTATTACCCGCGCGCGCGGATCTGGTCGGACACCGTCGCGGATGTCACGGTTCAAGGCACCGAAGCCTGTAGGCTCAAAAGCGGCAGTTTCATGTTGTATGACGTGCCTACCGGAGCGGATCTGGTTTCCGTATCGCTGTGCAATGGCAATGGCATCACTCAGATGAAAGTGCATGCGGATGCGGGTCATATCTATTATCTCCAGGTCATTCCCCGTGATCAGTCCATAGCCGGCCTGATAGCCGGGCACGGTATCAAGATGACAGAAAACCCTGATGAGCCCGAGCCGTTGCGCCTGCCGCCCAAGCCTACGGATGCCGAAATCACAGCCGGGGAAATCCGGAGAACGCATGCGGAAGGCACGGCTTTTTATTTGGATCGTATGGATGCCCAATCTGCAATGAAGCTGCTGGAATCGCTGAAACTTGCCAAAGAATAGGCTCTCTTTTATAGGTTGTATTGATATTTTGATTGCAGAGGCGTAGCTGATGAGGTAATTTTGCAACGTTTCGCCTGGACGGGCCTAGCCATGCATATTGAATGACTTATGGCGGAATTATCCCGTAATCGTGGTGAAGGCGGATTGCTTCACCAGGGTTGCAATAGCAAAACCATATATATGTAAGGAATGCAGTAGTGTCAGTCATCGATTTTTTCAACAGGGGCGGCCCGGTAATGTATATATTGCTGTGCCTTTCCATTTATGGCGTAGCGGTCATTCTTTTCAAGATATACCAATTCTGGAATGCCGGCGTATTCGCCATGGACACCTATATTGACAAAGCCGTGCACGAAATCCGCGCCGGGGACATCGTGAGCGCCTCGCGCACCCTTTCCACCGTCAAAGGCCCGATTGCCCGCATCATGCGCGTGGCGCTGGACTGCGTGGCGAACCGTGAAATCTCCCAGCGCAGCAAGGAAGCGGAAATCGCACGGGTCGGCGCGGCGGACATACGCTATCTGGAATCACACCTGCGCGGTCTGGAAATGATCGCCAATATCGGTCCTTTGCTCGGCCTGCTCGGCACGGTTATCGGCATGGTTAGGGCATTCGCCAAACTCGAAGCTGCAGGCGCACGCGTGGACCCATCGCTCTTTGCAGGTGGCATATGGGAAGCCTTCCTTTGCACCGTTGCCGGTCTTGTGGTAGCGATTCCCGCCATCGGCGCCTATTACGCCATTGACGCCATGATTGAACGCATCCGCGCCACCATGCGTGACGTCTCCATACAGATCCTTGCGCTCGAAGATGAATTCAAGCGCAATGAGAAGGAAATTAAGCGCAAGGAAGCCGTCAAGCGCGAAATTGAAATGCGTGAGATGGAAGAGCGGGTCAGGAATGTTGCCAGCACCAGCCGGTCAACTCCACAGAACAGCAGCACGCTGCACCTGCTGAACCCGCGCTACTCCAGCTTCTAAACATAAC
>JABDGA010000065.1 GCA_013286285.1 Alphaproteobacteria bacterium
AGCATGCCGGGGGCCTGCAATATGGGATTGGCGCGGTGCCGCTCCCATTGGCTGATCCCATCACGCGAGCGCGCGATGCCGATGGCGGCATGATGCACATCGGCAAAGCCTATGTAAAACATATAATACCACCCGTCAACGCGGTGCACGTCCGGCGCTGTCACTTTCGCCTTTTCCCAGGGGTGGGATTCATCCGGCAGGAAAACAGGCTGTTCCCTGCGTGTCCATACCTTGCCGTCGCGGCTGGTGGCAAGGCAGATGCAGTCCGGCTCATACTGCTCGCCAGCCGAATAATACATGCGGAAGCAGGCAGCTTCCTCATCCCATAGCACATTCGGCGTCATTACCGCCTGTTTTTCATACGCCGCAGCCGGAATCAGCACCGGATCGGACGATGCCCGGTTCCATGTCAGGCCGTCGCTACTGGTGGCGTAATAGATCTCGGAACGTTCCACCGATTGGCCCGTATACCAGAGATGATACACGCCGTTTCTTACCAGAACCGTTGGCCGGTTCACCTCGGTTTGCGAAGGCAGTTTTGGGTCAGGGGAGAGCACGATTTTCGGTTCCGACCATTCATAGCCATTGCGGCTTTCCGTATAGGCCACAGAATGCTGCGTGCGCCATGAGAACCACATGCGGTATAAAGAGCCCTCCTTAATCACGCAAGGGTCAAAACACACACCCAATCCCTTGCCCAGGACAGGGTTATACGGGCTGAATACCCATCCGGCGCCGCTTTCGCCTTTCGAGCAGGCATTGAGGTGATACATTAACCCGGCGGCGATACACCACCGCATGAAGGTGCGGCGGCTGATGGTATTGTCTAAAACCATGCATTCTCCTCATATTTCCGGATGGCGCGGCGTTTCAGTATGGCTCTTACCAGAAAGCGCGCTTGTGGCAGGAGGCCTTGCCCGCAGGCCGCGTTATTTTCCCGTGCCACCTCGGCAGGCGTAAAAATTTTATAGGGAAGCTCCAGAGGCTGAATTGAATCCATAAACTCGCGGTAAAGCGGGTGGATTTCTTTCCACGGCTCGCATTCCCCCATCCACGGTTTGCCGGATTGGGTGAAGTGGTAAATACGTGGTCCGATTTCTTTTTCCATAGCATAAAACCGGTAGGGCGTCTGGAAGTTCCATTTTAGCGATAGGCATAGCCGGCGGTCGCCCACGACGCTTTTTCTTAAGTCAATTATTATGTTACCCGTCAAACCCTACATTGAGGGTGTTCTATGGACGCTACCGATTGAAATCAGTTTTTACGCCCTTGTATTTTTGCTGATCTATAAAGGTCTTTTCCGATATATCGGCCTGCTTGCAGCGATTATCGGGAGTTACAGCGCTGCCTACTGGGTAGTGTATGGCGTTGCCGTGATGACGCCGTCTCTTTCATTTCTAGCGTCAAAATTGGGTTATCTATCAGACGGAATGCTTATACAGCTTTCCCTTGTTCACCACGGATGTTTTTTTGCCATTGGTGTGTTTCTGTGGCTGACGCTAGTGAAGCATTCACATACCCACTATCTGTTTCTGTTGCCATTCTTATTCGTGGGATGCTTTTTTGAAATTTATTTTTTCAATTCCACACGGATTGAAGCCACAAATATTCTCCAGCCTCCGCTTGTGCCGTTCATTATCTGGCTTGCCTGCGTGGGCCTGATGGTGCTGTCAGTGCTCTATAACAGGCAGTTATCGCAAATACTTCCGCAACGGAGCGTTCGCTGGCTGGGGCAGATGACCTATCCGCTGTATCTCCTGCATCGCCCGGTGGCCTATATGGTGATTTATGGTCTTTCGCTGGCGCATGCCGGGCAATATAAGGCATGGGTCGCAGGCTTCGGCGCGGCCTGGATCGCAGCAGCCTTGGTCACCACCTATATGGAACCATGGCTGAAGATAAGAACGAGGAACGCCGTGGACAAACTTTACATGCTTCTCCTTCAGCCCTTATCCCGCCGCTTTTCCTCCGCAACCTGAAGGAACGCCATGACAAACCCGTCGCATGTGATTTTTCTGGAATGGCCGCTGGGGCGCAATAGCGGCGGGCCGGCGGGCTATCTCTGGCATCTGAAACAGGGGCTTGAAGCGGTAGGGCTGGCGTCACAGGTGGCGTTCATCACGCCCAAGGCAGGCGATACCCAATCATCCAAGCTGGGAGAGAAAAAGAAAAAATGGGGGAATATCCTCGCCACTGTTTCGGGGCCGTTCTGGCGCGTGCTTAAAACCTACGGGCCGACCCGGCTTGCCCGCGACTATAAGCAGATTCTGTCCCAAACACCTGCAGACTATGCCGCGCCTGCGGAGTGGGAAGCCATACTGGCGGATAAATCGTACACTTCCTTTCATTGCCATACCACGCTGGATTGCCTGAAGGTGGATAACAGCCTCAAAAAACTGGGCAGAAGGCAGGATGTCACACTGTATCTTACTTCCCATTGCCCGGAAATGCCCGCCTTTGAGAAACGGGACATACTGGCGGCATTCGGCCTTACCCGGAAAGCCGCGAAGCGCGTGACGGAGCAATTTCTGGCGATCGATCTGGCGGCGTTCACAAGTGCGGATTACCTAATATTTCCCTGCGCGGAAGCGCTGGAGCCGTATCTGGAGACCTACCCTCCCATCGAAGCCGTTTTTAAATCCAAGAAAATCCTCTATCTTCTGACCGGTATTGAAAAACCCGTGTGCAGCGGCAAGCCGGTTTCCTTTCCCGGCACGAGCGCAGGCCGAACCAAAATGCTCTATATCGGGCGGCATAATACAGTGAAAGGCTATGACCGGCTGTGCAGGGTCGTCCCACGCCTGCTCGATACGCAGGAAGCCGCTATGGTGGTGGCCGGCAGCCAGGGACCTTTATTTCCCCCTCTCCATCCGCACTGGCATGAGCTCGGCTGGATATCCAACGGGCAGGACGTGATGGCGAATGCAGATGTGCTCCTACTGCCCAATACACGCACCTATTTTGACCTTATCGCGCTGGAGGCGCTGGCGCTCGGCATTCCCATCATCGCATCCGCCACGGGCGGTAACAAGAAACTCGCGACACTTAGCCCCGGCATAGTCTTGTTCGACTCCACGGACACGGGGCTTGAATCCGCGATTGAGCGTTTTCTATCGCTTTGCGCTGCCAAACGGGCAGAACTCGGCAAAGCCAATGCCGCAGCCTATGAGCGCTACTGCACGTCCCAGGAATTTGCTGCAAGTTATGTAGATGTGATTAAGGAAAGCATATAGTAATTTCGGTTTGGGGTGTCATGCCAGACGCCACTTTTCCCCGCGAATATCGTGAGCGACAGGAAAAGCGGCGATGTGGCATCCAGTCTGTCGCTGAAAGCGGCAATTTCCAGATGCCAGCTTTCGCTGGCATGACAATAAAATAATAGGTCGCTACTTCTTATTCATTACTGAGATTTCTCACGAACGGCGCTGAAGGATATGGCGCACGATATCCAGGGTCATGAATGCCTGTTTCCGCCATAAAACCCATAGGGCCATAACATAAAAAATCCCACCGGCAAGACAGGAGGCGACAAGGCGCACCAAGTTGCTTACATCCTGAAGCTGGTGCTGCAACAGTTTCACGGCGAGCCACATCGCAATGGCGGAGCTGATTCCCGGCAGCATGGCGGATAACCATTCCCGCAGCGAGATGTTTACCAGCTGCGATACGAGAAAGAATGAAAAGGGAATCACACATATATAGGGCAACACAAACGGCAGGGCAAAGGCGCTCACCTGCAATTTGGAACATACACAGAACGCCAAAACGGAAAGCACGAAATACATCAAGGCGACATACATGCACCAGGCCTGCCGCTTATGTATGATGAAGATATTATCGTTAAATAATTGCAGCACCATGCAAAAACCGCTGATGGCCAGCAATTGCAGCACGGGCGTTGTCTCTATCCATTTCTGCCCGAACCCTACAATAATCGCATCATATGAGACAGCGGACGTGCCGATGAAAATAGGGGCGCAAATGGTGCATACTATCGTCAGCCCCCGGAGTATCCCGCGCTGTAACCTTCCCGGATCGTCCTGAATCTCCGCCAGCGTTGAGGAGATAGTGCCATTCAGCGGCCTGCTGGTCACAAGCTGCAGCATAAGGCGCACGCGCTTCCCCACATTATATATGCCGACATCCCGGGTGCCGAAAAATAAAGCGATGAGAAACGTGTCGCAATTACTGTTGAGTATCCCAATCACGCTGTTGCCGATATACCCGCGCCAGAAAACCAATATTTCCCTGACCGCACTCAAAGATATCCGAAAATCCGGACGCCATGGGCAGGAAATCCATAACAGCACGAAGGAGGCGATGAATGTGACCGCCTGCTGGCCGACAAGCGCCATCACGCCCAAGCCCTTTACCGCCATCGTCACCCCTACCCCACCGCCCGCCAACGCGCTCACCAACGAGCGCACCGCCAGCGCCTTGAAATGGAAATGGCGCGTCATCCACGCCTCATGCGTCCGGGCGATTCCCATAAAAAAAGGAAGGCGATGCTCATTGCCTTTACAACGGGGGCAAGGCCGGAAGCGTTAAACAGCCACTCCGCCGGCGCCGCAAGCGCAATAAGCGCCATAAACGCCAGGATGGATAAAACGATAGTGATCCAGAAAACCGCTGTATATTCCGTCTCCGTCGGTGATTTTTTACGCACAATCGCTATCGATATATTATCGACCATCAGATTCTTCAGACTCTGGATAGCGATAAAACTGATGCTGATGAGGCCAAAATCGCGCGGCTCGACAAAGCGGGCCATCACCACAAATACGACAAAAGATATGGCCTGCACTCCCATCGTTTCAAAAGCAATCCACATGGCACCGGTGGCAGCGCG
>JABDGA010000066.1 GCA_013286285.1 Alphaproteobacteria bacterium
TTTGCCTTATTCCGGACGACTTTCCCGTTATTTGAGGGATGGGTCAAGCACCTTATTTCCTTCGCCTTGCAGATGATTGTGATGTTCGGTTTCCTGGCCATGCTTACGCTTATTCCAGTGGCACAATTCTTTACCAGCTTGCTCAACCTGCTTAAGGATTACGATAAGACCTTTGACGTCGGCACGCCTCCTATTATCATGTCCATTCCCACGCATATGTGCGGCGTCTGCCAATTCACCATTACCGGCAATAATATCGCCTGTGCTGTCCCGCCTCCGGGAGGGTTAACTTCTGCCGCCGCCGCCGCCCAGGGCTACATGCTGAGCGCGGATGGGCAATTCTATGTCATATCGCTTCTCAACCTTCTCCAGCATAGCGATTTTACCAAATATGTGATTGTCTCTGCGCTGTCTGTTTTCCTGCCATTACGGCTTGTAGGGGATTTTATAAAGAATTCTGACAAATTATCCAAAGCCCTGGGTAATCTTCCGATTGCTACTGCGCTGGGCGGCGGTGTCAAGGTGTCTGGTCCCGGCGGCCACCGGTTTATCGGTATGGAATCCGTAATTGCAGGATTCCAAGGCTTTAAAAATGGTCTGATGAAAGGCAGCATGAATCCGTTAAAGAATAATCTCATAACCCGTTTAGGGCATGCAACCGGCATCGTAAAACAAGTAGAGACTTATGTTGATGATAAAGGTGAAACGAAAACCAGAAAAATACAAGGCGACGATTTTATCAGCGCCTTGTTGCATGGGACTGTAGATAAAAGTTCGCTTCAGTATAAAGAGCATAATAATGCTGCGATGCGGTTGCAAAAGAAACAAAACGCCGCTGCAGCGCAACTTAAAAGCTTAAAGGAAAAGAAGAAGAAAGAATTGGATACGGCACGGGAACAGGTGCAAACGCTGCAACGGCAGATGGCGCGCACGGATCTGGTAGAAGCGCAGCAACGTCTGGGTGAGACGACGCAGCAGGCGAAAACGGCGCATCAACAACTGGCGGAGATACGCCTGAAGATGAGCAATACAGGCATGAAGAAAAGGAGGACAAGCGCCATAAGCGCCAGATACAGCAGGCATACCTGAGGAATCTGCTGCAGTGCCCCCACCTGTTGCCCCTGACCGTTGCCGGTGGTATTGAGCACGCTGGTGATGATGGCGTCAGGTTCGGTAAGGGTAGCCGCCGGCCCCGCGCCATGCGGCATGGCATTAAGCACGATATTCGAGCCTTCCTCGGCAAAGTCCATGAAAAAACGGTACGCAACGCCTATTGCCCAGTCCGAATCCGTCGCAAACATCCATATGAGCGCTATCTTGAACAGCACTGCAGATGCTTCCTTGATGGTAAAATTTGTCAGCCCCGTTGCAATCATGATCCCGAATACCGTGACAAATAAAGTCATTGCAGCCGCCAATGGGCCGCGCAGCGTACCGGTAATGCCGCAATACATGGAAGACATAATGGTGCCAACCGTATTTTTATACATGGACAGGGCATAGGCAAATATGCCGCAGCCCGCTTGCTGCCCGATCTGCGTCTGGGTGCATGCTCCCTGGGAATTAGCAAGCGTGTCGAGATCGAAAAGATTGCCGTTTGCAGTCGTGCCATTGCACGAAAAATTAAATGGCGCGGGAGGCGTACAGGTGACGCCTTGCCCCAGAAACGTCGTCGCAAGGTTCGCGGTGCCGAATACCACCCCAATGCCCGCACACACGGCAAAAACCCAGCCCCAGGAGCCTTTCCCAAGCAGGGCGGCATATCCTATGGCCATGACGGCAAGTGTAGCGATCGCTTTTGCCGCCGTTCCCGTAAAAATATCCACCAGATTACATATCAGCCCGGATATTTCTCCGGCAGAGGCGGCGTCAGGGAGCAGTATGAATATTCCAGCGATGGGTAAAAATAATGCCCCCCCTTTTTTCCCGAAGGCAATGACGGATCCAATGAACGAATATACCCATTGCATCACCCTGGTTTTTATTCCAACTTCTGACATGCAATGGGTATATCGTGGCCGGATATTCATACCATCATACCATTTCGAGAAACACCGGCATCCATTTTGCATGGAAGGTGCCGTTCTTCTCTATGGCTTCTTCCATGATGTGAAGGTTTGTGGGGGTGGCAGAAAGCACCGCAATAATATCCTGCATTCCGGTCAGGTTTAGCTCGGCAACCGTCGTTTCCCTGTTCCGCTTGATCAGAAAATGGCGATCTTCGGTGTTCATGACCGAAAGATAATAGATTTCGTGTTCAGACAGATCAAAGGCCCCATTATACGCTTCGTCCGCATTATTGTCCGGCAGGTAAATCTGGGTAGCGAGCTTTTCCATAAGCATGGGATTGATACTGCTGTGAAAAACGCTCCAAGCCTGATCGGTGGAAAAAATCGCCATAGCATTCTGGGACTGCCAGTAATCCAAAAGCACGGGAATACGGGGAGCAAAGAAATCGTTATCCATCAGCTTCCATGCTTCCGCCATTGCGATAATGGCAGGGCTTCCATCGAGTACCGCCTCTATGCGCTGCAATATATAGGATAATACAGGAATAATGGCGGCCTTATTCGTGACGATATCGCCCATTTCAAAACCGCATATGGTATTCTCCAGCACAAAAGAATCCGGGCGGCCATGGGCAAACAGCCCGGACAGCTGCCCTTCCGTCCATGGCAGGAAGATGTCCGCTGCAGCGGCGTTGGACTGGCGCATGAAATCCACACAGGTTCTCAGGTGACGCTGCTCCTTGGGTAGTGCTAGTGTCGCCGCTATGGCCTGCCCATATACGCCGGAAAATTCCGGTGCGGCAGAAGAGCCGGCAAGAATGCCAAGCCAAACGTTTAAGAAGTCCCGGTTCCGTTCGTTATCCTCCAGATCAAACGGGTTCAGCGTCACCTGCGCATATGCCCGTGGATCCGCGCCCGGATAGGGATTATAATATTCACCGCCCAGGCTTCTTAAGAAAATCTCCGAGCTCCGGTTCATGTCAAAAAAGAAGAGCTTATTATGAAATTTACGGGCTTCGGACAGTAGAAAATTCAGCATCACGATTCCGCCAGCTCCCGTCTGGCTGATAACCGCAGTGTGGCCATTATTGCCCTGATGAAAATTGAAAAAATACGGCGTGCGCGCCACGGTATGTAAGGTAGTGACTGCCGGCCCCCAGTGGTTATCCCGCTTACTCCCGGCAGGCAGATTGCTCAGATTGGCAAATCCGCCGATACGCGCAGTATTGACCGGGCGCATGCGTTTTATAAATTCAAAGTTTCCTGGCAGCTGGGCCCAGTAACACTCCTCCGCCTTGATATCCTCACGCATCGGCACCATGCCGAAATTGCCCAGGGATTTCGCCGTACTCGCAACTCCGTTCTCAAGCGCTTTCACAGAATCGGCAAGCAGGAAAATATTGATCTGGTGCTGGCCGTAATCCGTTTTTCCGCCCTTATTACTATCGAATAGCCCTTTAAGCCCGGTTTTTTCATATAGCACCTGCGCCTTGCCTGTACTTAAAAGCTCCTTCTGGGACTCATATCCTTGCAAGGCCGTCTTTGAATGCACAAACTCAAAGCTCTGGCTGATAATGAATTCGACCGGAACCTGCAGGAGCATATCCAGCACATCTATTGCCAGGTCATGATATTCCCGGAGTGTCAGGATTGCGCCGAACCTGCGCTTACCATCCGATCGCATCCGCACTTCCATGGCATTATAGCCGAACGTGACGTCATAATCCGTAAGTGCGTGTGCAATGCCGATATCCTGCATGGGAAATTCCGTATCCCTGAGGCTGGTCAGCTTGCCGAGGAACTCGCACACCTCGGAATAATAGGCATCGTTACGCTTTACAACCCCTAAGAGCTGGGCGCCATAGCCGCTTAATACCTTCAGCATTTTGCTGGTGACTTTACTTAATTCTTTGCAAGACTGTTCAATCGCGCCCTCAAAAGCATGCCGGTTTGATGACGAAACAAGACCACGCAGAAACACATCCATGTCAAAGAGTCCCGCGCTTTTGCCTTCGCGCACTATCGTCACGTATACTTCATTAATGAATTTGTGCTCCCAGTCGTTTTTATCGTTCCAGAAGTGATTCAGATAACCGGAAAAATCGCGCGTATACTCGCCGTCCGTTTTTAAATTTTCCTTGCGCCGTATCGTATGAATCCACAGTGCATATTTGGTGGAATCGATACATTGCATGACTGCTTCACGGATTTTGTCGCGCAGGCTGGAACCCTCGCTCTTTCCTTCCATCTGCTGGGCAAAACCGGTAATCCGTATGGTTTGCAGCACTTCCCCATTTTTCGTGACTAAAGTATTGGGATCCCAGTGGCAGGCATAGGGGACAAAATCGCCTTCCATCACATCATTTGCAATGTCGCGAAATTCTTCCAGATTGTCTATTTTGGGCTTATTTTGGAATAATGACATGCGAATTACCCTGAGTATCGGCTCTCCTCACACCGGAGTGGATAAACACTCTCTCCCCCCATTACGGGGGGAGAGAAGAATGACTTCTTCCTGGAAGTCCGTGCGTGAATTAACGTGCACCGCAGTCAGCGCCAGCTGACGTGCCTGAAGCCAATGCATCCACGATCGTAGCGGCACCGAATACCAACGCTACACCGACAGCGACGATCAACGCCATACCCCAGGAGATTTTTCCGAGCAGCGCGCCGATGCCGACGGCGATCACCGCCACGGTGGCGATGGCCTTACCGGTAGT
>JABDGA010000067.1 GCA_013286285.1 Alphaproteobacteria bacterium
GCGACAAATTGCTGGATCAGGAAAAGATTGCACGGCAGGCGATTGAAGCGGTGGAAAATCACGGCATCGTGTTTATCGACGAAATCGACAAGGTAGCCGCGCGTTCGGAAAACCGCGGCGGTGACGTCAGCCGTGAAGGCGTGCAGCGCGATTTGCTGCCGCTGATCGAAGGCACGGCAGTCTCCACCAAATACGGGCTGGTAAAAACCGATCATATCCTGTTTATTGCCTCCGGCGCGTTCCATATGGCAAAACCAGCGGATCTGCTGCCGGAATTGCAAGGCCGCCTGCCCATCCGTGTGGAGCTAAAGCCGCTTTCCGAAGAAGACATGATGCGGATTCTCACTGAACCGGAAGCCAGCCTGATTAAACAATATACCGCCCTCATGACGACGGATAACGTCACCATTGAGTTTACCAAGGACGGAGTGAAAGAACTGGCAGCGCTTGCCACCCGCGTGAACCGCGAGGTAGAGGATATCGGCGCGCGGCGCCTGCATACCATCATGGAGCGCCTTCTTGAGGAAATCAGCTTCGACGCGCCGGATAAAAAAGGCGCGAAAGTCAAAATTAACGCGGCTTACGTGCAGAAGCATGTCAGCGATCTGGCAAAAAATACCGATCTGAGTAAGTTTATTTTATAATAATATAAATATGTTATATAGTTGTTTCAGATAATTTTTATACACTTCCTACCTGCGTCATACCGCGGCGAAGACCGGGGTATCTCTTGGTAATAGCCTGAGATCCCGCGCTTCTGCGCGGGATGACGGAATATGTAATTCTTATCTGAAACAACTATAGAAATTCAGAAGATCCTTTTCTGAATTGTGAATTTTTTATGACATCGTTGCATGTTCATGAATAAATCTCTATTTTTAACTGATTTATCATCGTTCTAGTAGGCACAGTCTATTTAGTGCAGGTTTTTAGCGCAGATTTCTTAGTACGGCCATTTTTGAATACTCCAAGTAGAGGAGACAAAAAATGGAAAACGAAGAGGAAGAGCAAGGAGAACAAGAAGAGCGGCCTGTGGTCAAGCTACCATCCGGGTATCACCCACGAGGGTGGTTGCACAAAACGTGCGGAGTCAAACTGGTTAACCTAGACAATGGGGATTGGGAAAACGTCGTTGTCTGGTGTTTCCGGCTTAAAACCTTCGGCCCCTGGTATTATGAAGTACCAGAAGGGTTCAGTGAGAAGGAACCCATACCCGAAGTGCAGACGTCTCCCAGAAGAGGGTTACCTTGTATGATAGCGCTGCTGGTGTTGGTTGGTGTGGCTTTAGTACTAGTTGTTTTTTGGGTGTTCGTTACCCATTATCCATCGAGTAACGGTGGGCAGCATCAAGCCAAGACTCCGACTGCAACCCTCGCAGTAACTTCTGCTCAGTGTAGCGGAGCATTCGTTTTGTATGGCAAGACCTACAATGTGGGGCTTAGTCCCCAAGGGAATGCATTGGTCCACTACTCAATAGAAATTCGTGGCAAGCTGCCACCTAATTTCCAACGGAGGGAGCTGGATCTCGTGGTATATCCTAAATACCTCAACTCATCTTACGTCGCCGATGGGGAAGGCGACAAATTTCCCGTCCACGTCACGCTGACGGGATGCCAATAAGCTAAAAAGAGACCTCTCGCCCACCAGTTTTTACTGAGAGGTCTCCTCCCACCTTACAATTAATCATTATGAATCCCCTCCATCACCCGTTCAGCAGCTTCAGCGAACTGTCCTGCATCTTGGAGGTCTGGGTGCTGGAGGAAGTGGAAGGTTTGCTCATCAGCTCGGCAATAAAACTTATCAGCCCATCGCTTTCGTTCAACGTAGAAGTCGCGGCATAATTATTCGCCTGCGCCGTCTCAATGCTAGCCATCGCAAAATTCGCCTGGTTGCTGATATTATCTATATTGGTATCGACTCCTTCTACTAAGTTCAACGCATTGCCAATCGCCGATGATGCAGCATCTGTGCTCTCAGCAGTAGCAAAACTAGGCGGAGTCGCGCCAAATAGACTTTGCGTGCCGAGATTGGGGACTATAGAGGCTGAGCTATTTTGCGCGGCGGTGTTTCCGTCCTGCGTAACAGTGACGAGGCCGGTAGTATCAGGGGAAAAGGATCCGTCCAGCAGGCTGGCACCGTTAAAACTGGTATCATTCACCGTCTGATCTATCTGCGCATATAAATTCTGGAATTCCGCCTCAAGAGAGGCAAGGGTTGCACTGTCGGTGCCTTGCCCTTCCGCCGCCGCGATCTGCTGGGCGACATGCTGCATGTTCTGCAGAATCGTTGTAATCTTCTGCGTCCCCCCCTTGGCGATTTGCAGCTGACTGTTTAAACCTGCCAATCCCACGGTGGCATCATATAACGCCGAGGTCTCGATAAAATGAGCGGAGACGCCGGAAGCAGGTATAATATCAGGGGTTTCCTGCACGCCGGTCGAAACAGCATTGCTGGCAGCAGTTACCGGGGTGGACAAGGACGCCTTCTGCGCGACGGCAGAATACACCACACTCTGTAGTACGGGCGTTATGGTCGCCATCGAGTTACTCCCTGTAAACCCCTGCGCTACTTGCGCTTCTCGCTGTCACTGGACAAAATCTAAGCCCTAAAAATAGAACCTACATTTTTCATTTTACACGAACTCCGCAAAAAATCAATTGACTTTTTGATTCTGCACTGTCCCATTTCAGGATCTCCGCCATTTCTGCGGGTTTCGCCCGGTATTTTATACGTTTCTTATATTCTGGCCGATAACCAGATAGCCAGCCGGCTTGCAAGCGTTATCCCATTGGAAAGCAAAGGATAAAAATGCGCTTCTTCCGCGCCGTGCGCGATGGCCGTATCGTGATGCTCCATCTCTTCGCGCCGAAACGTCTCTATTACTGTGGCAAGCTCCTGTTCCTTATCATTTAAACGATCTTTTTGCGCAGCGTAGTGCTCATTGATGACTGACTCCACCGCCGCCGTGCAGGCCATTGCCGCCTTACGGCCCATGCGTGCGGTCACAGCGCCCAGGGCAAAACCAGCGATATGCCATAACGGCATCAAGAAGGTCGGACGCACCTTGCGTGTTTTTACAAACGCGTCAAAGCGGTCGAAATGCTTCTTCTCCTGTTCCGCCATATGCGCCACCAGGTCACGCTCCTGCGAGGACGGCATGACTGCAAGCTGACCGGCATAAATACGCAACGCGCCGTATTCTCCGGCATGATCGACACGGATTATGCTTTCCGTATCCTGCGCCTGTGTCATATCACCCGGCAGCCTTCGCATCTTTGCTCCTCTGTATTATCAGTGCCATCGCAGCCAGGGCGAAAGACCAGAGCGCATTCACCAGCGCCATGGTAATCCCATGCCATTCCCAAGCCGGCTGATCACAGGCAACCGCCGGTGCACTCTCAATCCTTTTGCGGAAATCCTCCATGGATTCCCCGGCAGGAGCAACTGCGGATGTGCAGGCGGAAGGTCCTTTGACGACGTGTTTTTCCACCGCCGTATGGTATACAGCAATGCCGCTTTCCACCAGAAATATAAATGCTATCAGGGGAACGAGCCAGAAACGCGCCCCCGGTTTTATCATCCCCAGCAGCGAGAGAACAATAACCAGCCCATAGGGTATGCGCTGTATCTGGCAAAGCTCACAAGGCGCAAGGCCGAAAGCATATTGGGCAATCAAAGCCACCATAAGCGATGCGGCGCTAGCAAGCAGAGTAAAGCGGAAAATAGTTAGTTTCATCATCAGCCTGCAACCTGCAACTTGCAACCCTTGACTTTTTCAAACACCTTCCCGAGCGCAACGGCAAGCTCGTCAATCATTGCATCCGTATGCAGGTGGCTGGGAGTAAAACGCAAGCGCTCAGTGCCGCGCGGCACGGTAGGGAAATTAATCGGCTGCACGTAAATCGAATAATCCTGCAATAACATGTCGGACACCTGCCTGCAGCTTACCGGATCGCCAATCATGACCGGCACGATATGCGTTTGCGTCGCCATCACAGGAATGCGGTGGCGGGCAAGCGTTTCGCGTACCCTGGCCACTTTCTGCCGCTGCCCTTCACGTTCACTGTTGCTTTCCATGAGATGGGTAATACTGGCAATACTGCCCGCAGCAATAGCGGGAGGTATGGCCGTCGTGAAAATAAACCCCGGTGCAAAACTGCGAATCATATCCACCATTTTCACCGATCCGGCAATGTAGCCGCCTATGAGGCCATATGCCTTTGCCAGTGTCCCTTGAATAATATCTACGCGCCCAGCGATGCCCTCCCGCTCGGCAATGCCGGCGCCCCGCGCTCCGTACATCCCTACGGCATGCACCTCATCCAGATAGGTCAATGCATTATATTTCTTGGCCAGATCGCAAATCTCGGCAATACGCCCCACA
>JABDGA010000068.1:0-2866 GCA_013286285.1 Alphaproteobacteria bacterium
ATGATGAGCAGGAAGAAGATAATAAAGATTCCTCAGCGGAAGCAGATGATGAGGACCCAGACGATTATGACGATGCCGCTATTTCGCTGGTGGCGATGGAAAATGCGCTGAAGCCGAAGATTCTGGAAACGCTGGATGAATTCTCCAAGATAAGCAAGAAGCTGCGGGTATTACAGGAAAAACACCTGCAGGCGGCGTTTGGCGAAGGGGAATATAGCGACGGGGATCGTAAGAAGTACCAGACCCTGCTGCGCTCGCTGGTCACCCTGATGATGGATATACGCTTGAGCACAGTGCGTGTCGAAGGGCTGATGGAAAAGCTCTATAATGTGAACAAGCGGCTCTATGCACTGGAAGGAAAGTTGTTACGCCAGGCGGAAACCCATCGTGTGGAACGTAAAAGCTTCCTTACCCATCACACCGGGCATGAGCTGAACCCCGAATGGCTGAAGAAAGTTTCCAAGCTGAAAGAAAAGGGATGGGCGGACTTCACCACCAAGGACAAGGATTTTATTATCAGCATGCGCGAGGAAATAGTAAAAATTGCGCGTGAGGTAGGGGTGGGTATTGGTGAGTATAAGCGTATCGTTAATTCGGTGCAGAAGGGCGAGCGTGAGGCAACAAAAGCCAAGCGTGAGATGATAGAGGCCAACCTGCGCCTTGTGATTTCGATTGCCAAGAAATACACTAACCGCGGCCTGCAGTTCCTTGATTTAATCCAGGAAGGCAATATTGGCCTGATGAAGGCGGTGGATAAGTTTGAATATCGCAGGGGGTATAAGTTTTCGACCTATGCGACCTGGTGGATACGTCAGGCGATCACCCGATCGATTGCCGATCAGGCGCGCACCATCCGTATACCAGTGCATATGATTGAGACAATCAATAAGATAGTACGAACCTCCCGCCAGATGCTGCATGAGATAGGGCGTGAGCCGACGCCGGAAGAGTTGGCGGAAAAACTTGTGATGCCGCTGGATAAAGTGCGTAAGGTGATGAAGATTGCCAAGGAGCCGGTTTCATTGGAAACCCCGATTGGCGACGAAGAGGATTCGCATCTGGGCGACTTCATTGAGGATAAGAATGCCATCCTGCCGCTGGACGCGGCGATTCATTCCAACCTGCGCGAAACTACCACGAGGATATTGGCGAGCCTGACCCCGCGTGAGGAGCGTGTGCTGCGTATGCGTTTCGGCATCGGTATGAATACCGATCACACGCTGGAAGAGGTGGGAAAACAGTTCTCCGTTACCCGTGAGCGTATTCGGCAGATTGAAGCCAAGGCTTTGCGCAAGCTCAAACATCCGTCTCGTTCACGCAAGCTGCGGAGCTTCCTGGAACAGCAGTAGTGAAGCAGAAAGGCAAAATTGAGAATGCGAAGAGACGGGAATATTGAAGAGAAGCTATTTACATAAATTCAATACTCTCGTATTCTTATCTCCAAGACTTTGTAATTTTCTTGTTTGAGAACATAATGGCAACCATAGGCACATTGTTATATACCTTGTTCAAGGGCAGGTCAGTAGGGGGTGACAGCTACGGCAACACCTATTATGAGGCGCGTTCAGAGCGGACGGCGACCGGCCATAAGAAACGCTGGGTAATCTACAAGGGAAAAACAGAGGCCTCCAAAGTGCCGCCGGAATGGCATGGGTGGCTGCATTATACTGCGGATATCCTACCGACGCAGAAACCGCGTCTGAGCTATAGCTGGCTGAAAGAGCATAAACCCAATCTGACCGGGACGAAGCAAGCATATCTGCCGCCCGGCCATATCAACTCTGGTTGCGAGCGCGCGGCCAGCGTTGCCGATTATGAGGCATGGAGACCGTGATGAGGTGTCAGTTTTAGGTATCAGATTTGCTGAAACCTGAAACCCGATATCTGGAACCTTTAGGGAGACAATATGGGAAGCAGGATGTTTGAGACTATCATGGGCGCGCTGGTGCTGGTGGTGGCAGGCGTATTCATGGCTTTTGCCTATCAGAGCGGCAATGTCAAATCCGTAAACGGCTATCCCCTTAAGGCAAAATTCAGTACGGTGGCTGGAATTGCCGTAGGCACCGATGTTCGCATTGGCGGGATAAAGGTGGGGGTGGTCAGTGATATGTCGCTCGATTCCGAAACCTATCAGGCGGTTGTAACTTTCCAGATCGAAAATAATATCAAAATACCTGCTGACTCCAGCGTTGCCGTGGTAAGCGATGGGTTGCTCGGAAGCAAATACGTCAAACTTGAGCCCGGCGCGGATGATAAAATGCTCGTTGCGGGAGGTCTGATCACGCATACCCAATCATCGGTGAATATTGAGGAACTTATCGGCAAAATGGCGTTCGGCGGAGTCGATAAGAAAAATGCTGCCGAGAAGGAAGCTCCTCCCGTTGCGCCTCCGGTGCCTGCCGGCAACGCGCCTGCAGCCGCTCCCCATTCGTAAGTTTAATCAAGAAATAGGTAATATTATGTACTCAGGCAAAATTTTACCGATAAATGATTCCCTGACCCCTGTGCAATGGATCGGACGCGATGGGGTGCCGGTGGAGTGCGAAGAGAAAATCTCCCTGCTTAACGATAATGAAATGTCGGCACGGATAAAAACGCAGATACGGCGTAAAAAATATCAGGACGCACTGAAATCGAATTACCAGCAGACGATTTCGCTTGCAATTACCGACGGCCTGACCGGGCTGTATAACCGCCATTACCTGAACGCCCATCTGGATAATATGGTTCGCCAATCCATATTGAACAACAAGCCCCTGTCGCTCATGGTGCTGGACGTGGATCACTTCAAGGCGGTCAATGATACATACGGCCATGACATGGGCGATGAGGTATTAAAGAGACTGGCGGAAATTGTCGTTAGAAC
>JABDGA010000068.1:2876-4175 GCA_013286285.1 Alphaproteobacteria bacterium
CGCCGATCTGGCCGCGCGCTTTGGCGGCGAGGAATTTGTCATACTGATGCCGTAAACCGATAAGAATCAGGCCAAGGACGCCGCCGAACGCCTGCGCAAAACCGTCGAACAGACCTCTTTCAAATTGGTGAACTCCGATCAGCATATCAATAAAACCGTGAGCATCGGCGTTGCATTTCTCGATGAAATCGGTGATTCGGGACAGGCACTGCTCAAACGCGCCGACGAAGCCCTATATAAAGCCAAAAACGGCGGCAGAAACCGTGTAGTGACGGAAGATGTTTAAGCGCAATAATCGCTGTTTGCAGCAAGCGATAGTAGTAATTGGGGACACACTCTAGGTATTATCCCGGTTCAGAATCTGTGACTCTTTTTTATCAATCCGTTTTTCCAGGTTTTCCGTGTCTTTCAATATGTCCATCGCATTATAGTGCTTTTCAAACAGCAACTGACGGAATGCCTCCACCCGGCTTTTCAAGCTCTTTAAATGCTCAACAGCCCCTCTTTCCTTGGGATTGACGGCATAAAACTCCGATGCAAACGTATCAAGCTGGCGATCATCCGCATCGCGGATATTATCACTCTCTGTTTGCTGAGGAGCTGGCACAATACCAGGTTGCGAGACCGGAGCAGCCAGCGGAGGCGCTACGACAGGCTGTTGTATTGCTGCGGTAGCAGGCATTGGTTGCCACTGTGTATAGCACGCCGGAACATAGGGATAATACCCCGCAGGATTCTGGCAGTACCAGTAATATTGCCCTCCCGGCTGCGGCATAACGACCGCCGGAGGCATATAGGGATCCGGATAAGGATACACCGGCTGGGGATAGAAATACCATTCCCCGCCGACCACCCACCACCAGCCGTCACGCCCGCCGTGAAAACCATGGTTCCAATAGCCGCCATGCCAGCGCCCCATATCATATTCATGAAAATGGTGTATGTCACCGTGCCAGCGCTCCTGCGCAGAACCTGCAGAAGGCGAGGTCACAAGCCATGTAGTAATGGCTAGAATAGCGGCTATCTTTTTCATGGTACGTCTCTATTCGTTTGGTTTATGTTCTTCTTTACCCTGACTGCCATTCCCATGCATATCGTGATGAGGGAATTCATCTCCGTGCGGGTGGTAATGATGCATCAAACGCTGCATTTCGGCAAGTATCTTACGCTCTTCCGGCGAGAATTTTGCGGCAACGTCCGCAAACTCCTTTTCTGCATTCTTCCGCATTTTTTCATGCAGCACATCAAGCTGCGCCTGCTTGGCAAGGTAAGCCTGCTTATCAAACTCAGGCGCTTCCA
>JABDGA010000069.1 GCA_013286285.1 Alphaproteobacteria bacterium
GAGCCGAGAATCGGGAGTCGGGTAAACCGGGCAAGGGTACGCGGAGAAGCGTAAGCGACGACCTCGCGGGGGAATCTGTGCGGAGCGCAGATGGGGGAAGCGTTCCCCCCAGTATGATCACTCTCTCTTCCAAATTCGCCTGCCCTATCTCCGGGTTCACCATCAACGAAATTGAACCGCGCATGTTTTCCTTCAATAGCCCGTTCGGCGCCTGCAAGGTGTGTGACGGGCTGGGCACGGAAATGGTATTCGACCCGGAGTTTATCGTCCCGGATCCCGCCCTGTCGCTGTATGAGAAGGCGATTGCTCCCTGGGCGAATTCTCCCTCTAAATATTTCGTGCAGGTGCTGGACGGGCTGGCGAAGCATTATAAGTTCAGCATTCATGCGCCTTACCGCGATCTGCCGGAAAAAATCCGCCATATTATCCTCTATGGCTCCGGGGAGGAGAACGTAAAAATTTCCTTCAATGACGGTGCGCGGTCTTTTGTCTCCCATAAGCCGTTTGAAGGCGTGATTCCTAACCTCAAGCGCCGTGCGAGAGAGACGGAAAGCGAATATATGCGCGAGGAACTCGCCAAATATCAGAATGCCACCCATTGCAGCGCGTGCAACGGTTACCGGCTTAACGATGAATCGCTCTGCATCAAGGTGGGCGGATTGCATATCGGTGAAGTAAGCGCTTTCACCATTGAGAAGGCTGCCCAATGGTTCGTCAGCCTGGAAAAGAGGCTGAGCAAGAAACATAAGCAGATTGCCGAGAAAATCCTGAAGGAAATCTGTGAGCGGTTGGGATTCCTTGTGAATGTGGGGTTGGATTACCTGGCGCTGGCGCGGGAAGCGGGAACGCTGTCCGGCGGCGAGTCGCAGCGTATCCGGCTGGCATCCCAGATTGGCTCCGGGCTTTCGGGCGTGCTGTATGTGCTGGATGAGCCTTCCATCGGGCTGCACCAGTGTGATAACGAACGGCTGCTTTCCACGCTCCAGCACCTGAAAGAACTGGGGAATACGGTGATTGTCGTGGAGCATGACGAAGATACGATGCGCCATTCCGATTATCTGATTGACATCGGCCCGGGCGCAGGCGTGCATGGCGGCAAGATCGTCGCGCAAGGCACGGCGGCGCAGGTGATGAAGGTCAAAGAAAGCATTACTGGCCAGTATCTGTCGGGTGCAAGGCAGATTGCAGTACCGGGGCAGCGGCGGCCTATATCGAAAGCCAGGAAAATCACCATTACCGGCGCGCGCGCCAACAATCTGAAAAATGTCACGGCGGAGATTCCGTTAGGGACCCTTTGCTGTGTGACGGGTGTTTCCGGCGGCGGCAAATCCAGCCTGGTGATAGAAACGCTCTATAAGGCTGTGATGAAATGCCTGCATGGCAGCAAGGAGGCGGCGGGGCCGCATGACAGCATCACCGGCATCGAGTATATCGATAAGATCATCGAGATAGACCAGTCGCCCATCGGGCGCACGCCACGCTCCAACCCTGCCACCTATACGGGGGCATTCTCGCCTATCCGTGACTGGTTCACGGCGCTTCCCGAATCTGCGGCGCGCGGCTATAAATCCGGGCGGTTCTCCTTTAACGTCAAGGGCGGAAGGTGCGAAACCTGCCAGGGCGACGGCATGATTAAAATCGAAATGCATTTCCTGCCCGATGTCTATGTGAAATGCGACGAATGCCAGGGCAAGCGCTATAACCGTGAAACGCTGGAAATCAAATACCGCGGCAAGTCCATCGCCGATGTGCTCAATATGACGGTGGATGAAGGCGTGACATTCTTTGCGTCTAACCCTTCGGTGCTCGAGAAATGCGCCGCGCTGCAGGAGGTGGGGCTAGGCTATATCACTCTCGGCCAGTCAGCGACGACGCTTTCCGGCGGCGAGGCGCAACGCATCAAACTTGCCAAAGAGCTTTCCAAGCGCTCTACCGGGCGCACGCTCTATATCCTTGATGAGCCGACCACCGGCTTGCACAGCGAAGACATACGCAAGCTGTTGATTGTGATTCATAAACTAGTGGATGCCGGCAACACCGTTGTAGTCATCGAGCATAACCTGGACGTGATCAAAACCGCAGACTGGATCCTCGATATCGGCCCCGCCGGCGGTGACAAAGGCGGCCGCATCATCGCCACCGGCACACCGGAACATATTGCGGGTGCGAAGGAAAGCATTACCGGTCGTTATCTGAAGCCATTGCTTAAGGCGGCAGCTTAATTACTTTTCAACAAATGAAAGTTTGACGCTGCTGGGTGGCTATGGTTAAATTTTTCCATGACTAATACAACTTCCACCCCTGTGGATAATTCCGTGGATAATTGCTCTGCCATAGCGCGCTACCTAGCGGTAGCGTTGCTTGGAGCCATCTTTTTTCCGGTGTTGGTATTCATCCTGGAATGTTTTGCGAAGGTGAACGTGGAGATAAAATGGCAACTGCCAGTATGGGTTGGCCTTACCGTACCATTTTCCTGTCTTGGATTCCTAAAGGGTAAATTCTGCGCGCTAAAAATGCTGGCCTTTGCACTGTTTTTTGGTGCCGTGACAAAAGCGCTGTTTGTGGCGTCACTTTTTTACGATACCAGCGCCGACAGCATGGCCTATCATGCCGACGCTATTTTGCAGCTGCTGCATGGCGTTAACCCGGTCTATGAATGGATGCATGGATTTGATGATAGCTGGGTCAATGCTTACCCCAAAGCGACCTGGGTTTTCGCGAGCCTGGTTACGCACCTGACTGGCAATTATAATCTGGGTAAAAGTTATAATTTGCTGCTGATATATGCCGTAATGGCCTATATTTTCAGCTTCCTGAAAGCTAGGGAAATGCATACAGGCATGGCTTGTCTGGTGGCGCTGGCGGCAAGCCTCGGTCCGGTAGAAATTGCCCAGCTCCAGACGTTCTACGTAGACGGAGCGCTGGGATCGCTCGTGACGTTAGTGCTGTTTTCCGGCCTTGCCATGCTGGCAAAGCCCCGCAACAGCGATAAAGTAGTGTTTATCATGAGCTCCTGCCTGCTCATCAACGTTAAATTCACCGGTTTGGCCTATGTCTATGTGTTGTATGCGATTTGCGCCTGCGTGATGCTGTATCGCTGGCACAAAAGCAGGAGTCCGGAGGATTTCAGCCAGGGACGCATGCTTGCGGGCTGCATGGTATTGGTCACGCTGGTAGGGGGGATAGTGATGGGGTATAATCCCTATATTACTAATACCATTTCCTATCATAATCCGTTTTTTTCCCTTGATTGGTAAAGGCAGCACGGATGTGGTCGCGGCGCAAAGCCCGCAATCATTCCATGAGAATAAAATCCCGACGCTGGGTAAAGTATTCATTTCCATTTTTAGTCGTTCCGTCAATATGATACATCAACACGGCACTGCTGAGCCTCAATTGAAATTCCCTTTTTCCGTGCATGACGGGGAAATGTCCGTATTTGTCTATAATGATGTACGAATCGGGGGGTGGGGTGTACTGTTTGGTGGCATCATGCTTTGCGCCTTTGTGCTTTTCTGTCTATCCGGCGCCTGGAAAAACACGGAAATCGTTATCGGCCTGGTATTTATCCTGTGCACTGTGGTGATAAATCCCGGCAGCTGGTGGGCGCGTTATGCGCCGCAGGTCGCGCTTGTGCCGTTGCTGATGGCCATCCCTGCAGCGGTATCTCCCCTACGGTGGCAGAAAATCCCGGCCCGGTTTATTTTTGTTCTGCTGTTGCTGAATTCTTTCCTGATTCTTATCCCCAGCACCCGCTACGCATCCGAAATGCATGCGGAGTTACAGCAATCAATTGATTATATTATAAAAAATTGTGGGAAAGGCACCTATGTAGTCTCGGATACCGAAGGCAGCCATTTCGAGCAGTTCCTGGAACAAAACGGCATCCAGATTGCCTACCCTCAAGAAGACATCA
>JABDGA010000070.1 GCA_013286285.1 Alphaproteobacteria bacterium
TATTATCTGCAATCCCAGCGGCAGGCCTTTACCGGAAAGCCCGGCAGGAATCGAAATCGCAGGCAGCCCGGCAAGGCTGGTCGGCACGGTGAATACATCGTTTAAGTACATGGCGATAGGATCGCTGGTATTTTCACCGATAGCAAAGGCAGCGCTCGGCGCGGTCGGGGTCAGGATGGCATCCACTTTTTCAAACGCATTCCTGAAATCCTGCGCGATAAGGTAGCGCACACGCTGGGCTTTCTTGTAATAGGCATCGTAATACCCGGCTGATAGCACATAAGTGCCAATCATAATACGCCGCTTGACTTCCCTGCCAAATCCAGCAGCCCGCGTTTCGCAATATAGATCCTGCAGCGCACCGCTTTGGGGTGTCACCCGCAGGCCGTAGCGTATGCCGTCATAGCGCGCGAGGTTCGACGAGGCTTCCGCAGGAGCGATGATATAGTAGGTCGCAAGGGCGTATTTCGTATGCGGCAGGGTAATATCCACCACCTCCGCTCCCGCGCTTTTAAGCCATGCGATGCCTTTGTCCCAGAGCGCCGCAATCTCGCCGTCCATGCCATCCACACGATATTCCTCAGGAATGCCGATACGCAGACCTTTAACATTGCCGGTGAGCGCTTTCTCGAAATCAGGCGCAGGCCGGGGGGATGAGGTTGAATCTTTCGAGTCATGGCCGGAGATAACCGTCTGGGTAATCGCGGCATCGCGGACGTCGCGTGCAAACATACCCGCCTGATCGAGCGAGCTGGCAAACGCCACGATTCCCCAACGTGAGCAGCGCCCATAGGTAGGTTTTATGCCGACGATGCCGCAGAATGAGGCTGGCTGGCGGATAGAGCCGCCCGTATCCGTGCCAGTCGCAGCAAGGCAAAGCCGTGCAGCCACCGCCGCCGCCGAGCCGCCGGACGAGCCGCCGGGAACGAGATTAGACCCCCAGGGATTAATTACATTGCCAAAAGCACTGGTGGTGTTGGAAGATCCCATGGCAAATTCATCAAGGTTGGTTTTGCCGAGCATCACCGCCCCCGCCTGCCAGAGCCGGTTCGTCACAAACGATTCATAAGGCGGCTTAAAGCCTGCCAGAATCTTTGACGCAGCAGTAGTCTGAATACCGTGGGTGCAGAATAAATCCTTGATGGCCAGCGGAACGCCTTCAAGCGCCCCCGCCTTACCTTCGGCAATGCGTGCATCGGCTTTTTCCGCATCCGCCAATGCCCGTTCGGGGGTCAGGGTGATAAAGGCGTTCAGCTTCGGGTTAAGCCTCTCAATTGCACCTATATAGGCTTGCGCAAGCTCTTTCGCGGAGATTGCCTTCGCCCGCAATGCATTCCTCGCCTGCGCAAGGGAAAATTTCAATAATTCACTCATCGCTGATAACCTTCGGTACGACAAAACAGCCATATTCACTGGCCGGCGCATTGGCAAGAATCGCTTCACGATAATGGCCATCGGTGATTTCATCCCTGCGCCAGGGCAGGCTGATATCGGAAACGCTCGCCAGCATCGGCACGTTGTCCGTATTCACCTCGCCAAGCTGCTCGATCCATTTGAAAATTCCATTCAGTTCATTGCTGAAACTTTCTTTTTCGGCATCAGAGAGCGCAATATGGGAAAGCTTGGCAATTTTAGTGACGGTTTTTTTATCGATAGGCATGAGGTGTTAGGTGCTTGGTTCTAGGTGCTAGCTTTTGTAAGCTAACTGTTTTATAAAATCCATACATAATATATTTTCCTAGAACCTAGTCTCCAGCACCTAGCACCTCATGCTAATCTCTTCCCCGCACGACTTCCACCTCACCCACCAACGCCTGCTGGGGCTGGATGTCGGAGAAAAGACGATCGGGCTGGCGCTCAGCGATCTGAGCCGGATGATCGCTACCCCCTATAAAACCATTATGCGCAGCAAATTCAGCAAAGACGCAGCAGCGCTTGAAGCCATCATACAGGAACAGAATGTCGGCGGGCTGGTAATTGGCTACCCCATCAACATGGACGGTTCAGAAGGGCCGCGCTGCCAGTCCATCCGGCAGTTTTCCCGGAATTTAAGCGAAAAAATGGCGCTGCCGATGCTGCTGGCCGACGAGCGCATGAGCACCCTGGCCGTCACCCGCACGATGCTCGACGCCGACCTTTCACGCGCGCGCCGCGCCGAACTGGTTGATAAAATGGCGGCAAGTTATATCCTGCAGGGCGTATTGGACATGCTGGAAAGAAAATGATGATGACTGGCCTGATACTTATTGCCTCGTACCTTATCGGCTCGATTCCTTCCGGGCTTATCCTCACCCGGTTGTTTGGCTATGGCGATATACGCAATATAGGTTCGGGCAATATCGGCGCAACCAATGTCATGCGTACCGGAAACAAGGGGCTGGCGCTGCTCACCTTTCTTTGTGATGGCATGAAAGGCTTTTTACCTGTTTTCCTGCTGCATTCCCCCTTTCTGATGGTATCGGGACTGTGCATTATCCTCGGCCATATTTTCCCGATCTGGCTCCGGTTCAAAGGCGGCAAAGGCGTGGCTACCGCCATCGGGGTTATTCTCGCTCTGAATTATGTGGCAGGGGTAAGTATCATTCTCCTCTGGCTTATCACTTTCCGCATTTCGCGCATCTCCTCCCTTTCCGCACTCACTGCTTTTGCCGGCGCAACAATATTTTCTTTCGCTCTTTCAAAGGAAATGGTAATTTTCATGCTCCTAATAACTATGATTATCTTTTTTACGCACCGTGAAAATATCTCCCGCCTGCTTAAGGGCAAGGAGCATAAATGGAGCAAGAAATGATCCACCCCGAATCCTGGAAAGGCATGCGCAAGTTTCTGGCGAAGGAATCACTCGTGGACGTATTGCGCCTGATTCGAAGCGACAATGTCGGACCCATTACGTTCTTCAATCTCGTACATCAGTTCGGCGCAGCAGGTAAGGCGCTGGAAGCCATACCGGATCTGGCGGCGCGCGGCGGCAGGCGCAGCCCCATACTCTGTTATACGCGCAAAGACGCCGAACGCGAGATCGAACAAGTGGAAAAGTGCGGCGCACGCATGCTGCGCTTCGGCGATGAGGATTATCCCGAGCTTCTGCTGTCGATCTACGATCCGCCGCCGTTGATTACCATACTCGGATCGCCGCACATCTGGAAATCACGACGCAACCTTGCCATCGTCGGATCACGCAATGCCTCCGCCAACGGCTACCAGTTCGCCAAGAAACTCGCTGCCGATGCCGGGGAACGCGGTCTTACCGTCATTTCCGGCCTTGCACGTGGCATTGATACCGCCGCCCATACCGGATCGCTTGCAAGCGGCACCGTCGCCGTGATGGCCAACGGCATCGATCAGGTATATCCGCCGGAGAATAAAACGCTCTATAACTCAATTGCCAAACAAGGGGCGATTGTAAGCGAACAGCCTTTCGGCGCTGCCCCGCATTCGCGCAGTTTCCCCGGTCGCAACCGCATTATCTCCGGGATGGCACAGGGCACCGTCATCGTGGAGGCGTCACTTAAATCCGGCTCGCTCATCACCGCACGTTTTGCGTTGGAACAAGGACGCGATGTATTCGCCGTCCCCGGCTCACCGCTCGATCCGCGTTGCAAGGGTACAAACAGCCTTCTCAAACAGGGAGCCGCAGTCTGCGAATCCATAGACGACGTCATGCAATCCCTGTCGCGCGAGCAGCGTTTCACCTTCCGGGAGAAAGAAAGTCTTGGATTTGAAAGCGCCGCTACGATTAACACCAGCGACGGCGAGCTTGCTGAAGCCCGTAAACTGGTGATTTCCAAGCTGGGCTACAGTCCGGTCATCGTGGATGAACTGCTCATCCAATGCCG
>JABDGA010000071.1:0-1325 GCA_013286285.1 Alphaproteobacteria bacterium
GACCGCAAAGCGGGTAATACATGATATACGACTGCCTCGTAGCTTTTGCCGCCACCGACAGTGCCAACCAAAAGACTGAGCATAAAAGACCCACTCCTTTCTTTTGTGTAAAAATTTAGCCAAATAAAAATAGTTAGCCGCACACTTCTGCAGTGTGCTAAATTTGTGCAATGATACTATTGAAACAGCCCATTTTACCTTATATTCAAACCTGCTTTCTACAATGGCAAGCGTCGCAAGTAATTGATTAATATAAAGTCAGTAATGTAAGGTTCGCCCTTCTAAGCTGTAGGTCGTGGGTTCGAATCCCGCCGGGCACGCCATTCTTGATTATTCGGTAGTTTTGCCAGCATATTAAATTACCTGAGATTGGTTTCCTGAAGCAGAAACCCAGCTATCATCCCAGCCAAGAGCCGATTTCTGTGATAAGTATACGAAAGAGCTGAACATCGGGACGCATCTGAACAGGCTGCCTATCGCTGCGTAATTTAACGCCTTCCGTATATATCCTCAAAGCGGACGATGTCGTCCTCATCCAGATATTCCCCTGACTGCACTTCTATCAACTGAAGCGCAAACTTTCCCGGGTTGGACAAACGGTGCGTGGCGCCATGCGGAATGTAGATGGATTCATTGGGAAACAGCAGTTTCTCAGTGCCGTCACATTCCACTTTCGCGGTGCCGGATACGACAATCCAGTGCTCTGCCCTGTGATGGTGCATTTGCAAGGACAGGGAACGCCCCGGTTTAACCACGATATGCTTCACGAGGAAGTTTGTGTCCGAAGCAAGATTTTCATAGCTTCCCCAGGGGCGGGGGATACAGGTATGGCTGTTGGCGATCTGGGTATGCGCGGTTTCGATCATCGCAAGCAGTTCCTTGACCTCCTGTGATTTTGTGCCTGAAGCCACCATGACGGCATCTTTTGTGGCAACCACTGTTATGTCTTCCACGCCGAGCGCTGCAATGGTCGGGCCTTCAGAGCGTATATAGGAATTTTTTATATCTTTTGCGATGACAGAGCCGATGAGCGCATTTCCATCCTTATCCTTTTTCGCCAGCTGCAGCATGGATTTCCATGAGCCGATATCGTTCCATCCCATGGAACAGGGCAGAACGGCGCCATGCTTGGTCTTTTCCATGATGAGTATATCGAAGGGGTGGCTTTCCATGCTGCCGTAGGCTTTCTTATCCAGGAGTATGCATTGGCCATAGGCATCCGCTTTTGCCTCGATAGCGGCTTTGTGGCATTTCTGATAATGTTCCGGAGCTAATATCGCTGCCTCTTTACACAAGGCCTCCGCAGAATACAGAAAGATGCCGCT
>JABDGA010000071.1:1335-3713 GCA_013286285.1 Alphaproteobacteria bacterium
CAGTAACGGCGATCCGGGATACCGGAGCAAAACAGCTTATCCTGGTTGGGTTTCTCGCAGAACATCTCAATCTTCTCTACCGGGCTTCCGGCGATGGCTTTGCCTGGCATAATGTAGCCGTAGCCGGTTTCGGGGTAATGCGGAGTGATGCCGAACAGCACGAAGTTTCCTGCGTTGGCAGTGTCCGCAGCGGACGCGATGGCTTCATGGAATTTTTTCTCGTCTGCCACCAAGTGATCCGACGGCATGACAAGCTGCATGACGCCAGGGTTGCGTTCGTTGCTGTAAATAGCGGATACAATGGCGGCAGCGGATGTATTCCGCCCCACCGGCTCTAATAATATCACGGCATCCGTAATCTTCAAATTATCCAGGGCTTCAAGAATAAAGAATTTATGCTCGACATTGCCAATAATGACCGGGCTGGTATAGCGACTGCGATCAGAAACGCGTGCAAGGGTGGCATTAAATAAGGGGACGCCTTCCACCAGTTGGGCAAACTGCTTGGGATACTGACGCCGTGATAGCGGCCATAGCCTTGTGCCGCCGCCGCCGGAAAGGATGACCGGGCATATTTTTACATTCGGTGGAGTATTCACATTCATATTCATAGTTAAAGTCCGTCAATGGTGGTATGGGGTATGGGGCAGGAACTCTTCGAGAACCAAAACCTGCTTATGCTGCACGGGATCCGGCGGCATGATATTAAACATATAATTGCCAAACCATGCGCTGGCTCCCCAGTAGGTCCAGCCCTGCCATACATCGGCATTTTTCTTCATGTGCAGCAATGTGTTGCGCAGGGCAGATAAGCATACCGGATCACCCGTAGAGCCGAACTCGCCCAGAAAGCCACGGTTTCCCGTGGTGCGCAACCAGGCAGTCATGCCGGACAACGCCATTTCCCCGACATGTGCATTGACACATGCCGCATGCGTGCCGGAAGAATCCTGATCAAAGTACTGGTGTACCTCTATCGCGAAATTATGCGCCGGATCCTTCAGTTTTGCAAGTGCTTCCGCATTGGAAAGCGTACCCGCCTTCTGATTCCAGCTATGCGCGCCACTCCACCCCGTACCGGGCACCAGGATAAGCTGTTTTGCTCCGGTATCCCGGATCGCCGTTACTGCGCTCTGGGCGATGCTTGCCCAGAGTTCCGCCGGTTGCTGGTTGGGTTCATTCATCAGGCCGAACACGACAAACGGCTCATTTTTATAATGTGTGGCAATCCGGCTCCAGAAATCCGCAAATGCCTTGCCTGGCACTTCGGGGGAGCCAATCAGTTTACCACGATAGCTTCCATAATTATGCGGGTCCAATATGACAGTCATATGCTGTAAGCCGGCAGCAGACATCACTCCATCCAGACGGCTGAGCTCAGGCGCACTCAGCGGGGCATTCAGCTCTGGCTGCAGGCGCTCCCAGAGAAAGGGGACCCGTATGGTATTCATTCCGATATCGGCAAATTTTTGTATATCTGCTGCGGAAGGATAAAAATAATCTTTATGGAAGACACCAGGCAGCTTGTTTCCTGTAAACTCCCCGCCGGCGAGATTCACGCCCTGCATCATCCTCTGATTGTTTCCTTGGGCTGAGCCAGCACTGGCAGCAGTACATACTGCAATAAAGAGACATAAGAAGGGCAACTTCATATTACTTTTCAAAGCCAACGATATGCCCATTTCGGTATGTGAAGCCTGCGTTTGTTCAGGACGGCACAGATAATATTGCCGCCACCCGACAGAATGACGCTTTGCATTTTTGACACTACGGGGAGTCTTGTCCGTTCGGCTTCAATCACCACTACGGAGCCGTCCACCATTTTAAGAATGGATTTGCCCATGACATCCGTCAATATTTCCGGGGAGCTAATCACTAAGAGACTGAACGATTCACGTAACGCCTTCAGCAGCTTGTTGAGCGTCTCGATATTGACTATATCCATGGCATTCGTTCCGGGCTCGCGAAAAATGCTGTAAAAAAAGTTTGTTCCGGGCACAGGCGCCAGCGCATTGCTAAGATTGCCGGATTTATGAAGCGCCATATTCAACGGTGTTTTTATGTGGGCGGCGAGCTTATGCCGGGCACCGCTTTTCGCCTCATGGGAAGTATCAATAAACAGGACGCGCATCCCCGTCTGCGCGGATATAAACAATGCCATCTCAAATGCTATGGCATCCGCCCCTTCACCATTATAAGTGCTGGTAAACTGTATCACACGCGAAGATCTGTCGGGAAGCGCATTCTGTATTGCCTGGTATAGTTCAGCCAATGCATTCAGAGGCACTTTCAGCTTTATATCCGCATTAGCCATGCCTGCAGTCCCGGCGACTTCCTGCCGTGCTGCCGTAGTCGGATCGTTCGTGGATTTTACGGCT
>JABDGA010000072.1 GCA_013286285.1 Alphaproteobacteria bacterium
TCGCCGCTGCCAAAATTGCCATCGCCAGACCTGCCCAGAATATTATCGCTCCGCCACCATCAGGCAGCAGCGTTTAGCTTGACCACATTTCCCAGCACGTATTGCAGGATTCCGCCGCTACGGAAATATTCGACCTCATCCAACGTATCGATACGGCAGAGCAACGTTGCACTCTCCTTGCTGCCATCCTTGCGGATAAGCGTGCAAGTGACATCCATATGGGGTTTGATGCCGCCATTAATACCCGTTAAGTCAATCGTTTCCGTCCCGTCGATTTTGAGTGTCTTGCGATCACCCTGCTTGAACACAAGCGGAAGAATGCCCATGCCCACCAGGTTGGAACGGTGGATACGCTCAAAGCTTTCGGCAATAACAGCCCTCACCCCTAAAAGATTGGTGCCTTTGGCCGCCCAGTCACGTGATGAGCCTGTGCCGTATTCCTTTCCAGCAAAAATCACCAGCGGCGTACCTTCCGCCTTGTACTGCATCGCCGCATCGTAAATAGCCATCTGCTCACCGTCCGGCATATGCTTGGTCAGGCCGCCTTCGATGCCGTTCAGCATCTCATTCTTGATACGGATATTGGCGAAGGTGCCGCGCATCATCACCTCATGGTTGCCACGCCGCGCGCCGTAGGAATTGAAATCCTTCGGATCTACGCCATGCGCCGCCAGATATTTCGCCGCCGGGCTGGTTTTGGAAATATTGCCTGCGGGTGAGATATGATCGGTCGTGATTGAATCGCCGAGCACCGCCAGTACGCGGGCATTTTTAATATCAGTGACTTTTTGGGCAATACCGCCTTCAAAATAGGGCGGGTTGCGGACATAGGTGCTACTCTCGTCCCAGCCATACGTCTGGCCGGTGGCGGATTTGATACCCTGCCAGAATTTATCGCCGCTGAACACATTGGCGTATTTGCTGGCGAACTGCTTCGCGGTGACGCACTTATTCACCACGTCGCTCACTTCGGCAGCAGTTGGCCAGATATCCTTCAGATAGACCGGCTTGCCGTTTTTACCGGTGCCTATCGGATCCTTGGTAATGTCGATATTCATCGATCCGGCAAGCGCGTAAGCCACCACCAGCGGCGGCGATGCAAGATAGTTGGCCTTCACCATCGGGTGCACACGGCCTTCAAAGTTACGGTTGCCGGAAAGCACAGAAGCCACCACGATGTTCTTATCCTTGATGGTCTTCTCGATAGGATCTGAAAGCGGGCCGGAAT
The DNA here is from genome assembly GCA_013286285.1 of Alphaproteobacteria bacterium. Lineage (GTDB taxonomy): Bacteria > Pseudomonadota > Alphaproteobacteria > Rickettsiales > JABCZZ01 > JABCZZ01. Next base: position 1,229 of record JABDGA010000072.1, read on the forward strand.
TACCGATGCAGGTCGTACAGCCGTATCCTACCAGATTGAAGCCCAGCGCATTGAGATCCTTATCCACTCCCGCCTGGGCCAGATATTCTGTAACCACTTGTGAACCCGGGGCAAGCGATGTTTTTACCCAGGGTTTGGCTTTGAGACCCAGTGCATTGGCTTTGCGCGCCACCAGCCCTGCCCCCATCATCACATAAGGATTGGAGGTGTTGGTGCAGCTGGTGATCGCAGCAATCACCACGGAGCCATGCTCAATGCTGTAATCCGCACCTTCCACAGTGAACGGCTTTGCCTCGCCGCCTGCGTTATTAAGCGAAGGCAGCGCATCGGCGAAGGATTTAGCGGCATCGGAAAGCGACACGCGATCCTGCGGGCGTTTCGGCCCGGCGATACTCGGCACTACTGTAGCCATATCCAGCGATAAGGTATCACTGAACACTGCCTGCGCATAGTCGGCGTCGCGCCACATGCCTTGCGCCTTTGCATAGGTTTCAACAAGCTTAACGCGATCGGCATCACGGCTGGTGAGTTTAAGATAATTCACCGTCTCGCTGTCTACGGGAAATATGCCGCAGGTTGCGCCATATTCCGGCGCCATATTGGCGATGGTCGCACGATCGGCAAGCGGCAAGTGATCAAGACCTTCACCATAAAATTCAACAAACTTCCCAACCACACCTTTCTTGCGCAACATGTTGGTCACGGTAAGCACCAGATCGGTGGCGGTAACGCCTTCCTTTAATTTTCCCTTCAACTCGAAGCCGACGACTTCGGGAATCAGCATGGAAACCGGCTGCCCAAGCATCGCTGCTTCCGCCTCAATTCCCCCCACGCCCCAACCCAGCACGCCCAGGCCATTGATCATGGTAGTATGTGAATCTGTCCCCACCAGTGTATCGGGGTACGCCATATTATCTTCCACCCACACGACCTGCGCAAGATATTCGAGATTTACCTGATGGCAGATGCCAGTGCCCGGAGGCACCACCCGGAAATTGTTAAACGCCTTTTGCCCCCAGCGCAGGAACGCATAACGCTCGAAATTCCGCTCCATCTCCAGTTTTACGTTCTCCTCGAACGAATGCGCGTTGCCGTAGTAATCCACCTGCACCGAATGATCGATGACCAGATCCACAGCCGAAAGCGGATTGATAACGTCGGGATTTCCCTTTGCCTTTTTCACCGCGTCGCGCATGGCCGCCAGATCCACCACCGCCGGAACGCCGGTAAAATCCTGCATCAGCACCCGCGCCGGACGGTATGCGATCTCACGCTCCGATTTTTTATCCTTGAGCCACGCGGCAAACGCCTTGATATCATCCGTAGTGACGCTCTTGCCGTCTTCGTGGCGAAGAAGATTTTCGAGCAAAATCTTTAGCGAAAAAGGCAGGCGCGAAAAATCGCAGCCCAACGCCTTGCCCGCATCCTCTATGCTGAAATAATCGTATTTCTTGCCTTCTACTTGCAGTTTTTTCCGGCTTTTAAGGGTATCGCTGGCAGAGGGTTTCATAAGCATCTCTTAGGTTGAGGTTAACGACACTAAAGAAAAAACTTACAGCAAAACAACTAAGAATTGGTTAATTTTCAATGAATAAAGTATTAATAATAAAATTACAACCAAGATTACCTGCTAATCGGTTTGAACTTAATGCGGTGCGGCGTTACATCTCCACCCGTGCGGCGCTTATAGTCTTCCTCATAATCCTCATAGTTACCTTCAAACCACTCGACATGGCTGTCACCTTCAAAGGCCAGCATATGCGTCGCGGTGCGATCGAGGAACCAGCGATCGTGGCTGACAATGACGGCGCAACCGGCAAAATCCGTCAGCGCCTCTTCCAGCGCGCGCAGGGTTTCCACATCCAGATCATTGGTCGGTTCGTCCAGCAACAAGACATTCGCAC
>JABDGA010000073.1 GCA_013286285.1 Alphaproteobacteria bacterium
ACGATCACAAGACGCTACAGCACCGCTCAGCAGGATCTGGCAAAATGCGAGTCAAGATGGCTGGAATTGGAGGAAATCAGAACAGGCTAGATTGGCTAGCCTAAAAATCCTCGCAATACATGCAGATAAATTTCCTTAAGATTTATTATATCTTCCACCCTCACCTTTTCATCCACGGCATGTGCGGTCGTCCCCGTCGTACCGAACTCTACTACCGGGCAGATGTCCTTGATGAAGCGCGCATCCGACGTGCCACCCGTGGTAGAAAGTTCGGGAGTGAGACCGGTAACTTTTTTCGCCGCTTCCTGTATCAAGCCGCTCAGTTTTCCCGGCGGGGTAATGAATGCCTCCCCCGATACACGCCATTGCAGATCGTATTTCGCTTTGGTTTTTTGAATCTGCGCGCGCACCCACCCTTCAATCGTCTTGACGCTATGCCGGTCGCTGAAACGGATATTAAAATTTGCCTGTGCTTCCGCCGGAATGACATTCCCCGCCGGATTACCCACATCCACACTCGTCACCTGAAGGTTTGAGGAAGGAAAAAACTCGCTTCCCTCATCAATGGGCGTGGTGTTAAAGCGATGCAGAATTTCTATCAGACTGGTCACGGGATTATCCGCCAGATCGGGATAAGCAGCATGGCCCTGTTTGCCAATGATGGTCAGCTTCCCATAGGCACTGCCACGACGGCCGATTTTTGCCATCTGGCCAAGCGTAGTGGGATTGGTCGGCTCGCCCACTATGCAGGCGTCAATAATCTCGCCCTTTTCCTTCAGCCATGGCAGCATCTTGCGGGTGCCGTTTACCGCCACCCCTTCCTCGTCGCCGCTGATGAGCAGGCTTATCGATCCGGCAAAAGAGGTTTTTACATATTCACTGACCGCCGCAACGAACGCCCCGATGGCACCTTTCATATCTTCCGCACCACGGCCAATCAGGAAACCGTCCTTAATGGCGGCGGCAAACGGATCGACAGACCACCGGCTCATATCCCCGGGCGGCACGACATCCACATGCCCGGCAAAGCAGAGGTTCGGTTGGGCCGTTCCCAGCCTTGCATAGAGATTTTCCGTAGGCTCACCGGGAGCATCCTTAAAAGTCATGCGATGGCAGACAAATCCCAGGGATTTGAGATGTTTTGTCAGCACATCCATCACCCCTGCATCCTGCGGTGTGATACTGGGGCAACGTATTAATTCCTGGGCAAGCAGAACCGGATCAAGCATATAATTACATGTACATATAGGGGGTTGTCATCCCACGATTCAATCACGGGATCTCTGGAGCAAGTATATAAACGCATGAAATCGCGCGGTCAAGCCGCGGCAAGACGGGGTAATACGATAACAGGCAACTTACTTCTTATTGCTGCCCGCAGCCTTGCGCGGTGGCGGCGCAGGTTCAGCGGCCTCTTCTTTTGCGGAAGCGTCAAAAGGATTGAACATCGAAAACGCGCGGTTGAAGAGCGCCATATTCTGCTTGCCTATTTCCTCCAATTGAGTGAAAGGCGAGAAAGTGGATTTATTATTCGTGAAATAATCAAACACCTTGTCCTGATTGACAAGGAAATTCTCCATGCTCGCATCCAGGTAAGATGGCAGGAATTTCTGCATCTTCCCGCCGTAGAAACTGATAATATTCCTCAGAAACTTGATCGGCAGGAGGCTATATCCCTTGGATTCCTGGTCAAATATGATTTGCGTCAACGCCTGCCGGGTCAGGTCTTCCCCACTTTTGGCGTCCACAACGATGAATTCCGTCCCCGCCTTGACCATATTACACAAATCTTCCAGCGTGATATAACTGCTGGTATGCGTGTCATACAGGCGGCGGTTGGTATATTTTTTAATCGTTACTATGCTATTTTGCATGGGAATGCCGCCTTTTTTAAGTTGTTTTTTATCCCGATAGATGCTTAACTACTTTTAATATCATATTACATGGTGCATCGCAACACAAATGTCGCAAAAAGAAGATTATCAAAGACTTGCAAGCCAGTTTGTTGATATGTGGCAGAAAAATACGGCTGCCATGATGAATGACAGCGAATTCATACGTACTTTTTTACAGATGATGCACGCCAGTTCCTTTTCTGCTAAAGATAACGCTCCCTATGCCAACACGCACCCGAATCCAGCAAGCCCTTCCTCTGCACCTGACGCTCGCGATGCTGCCATTGCTGGCCTCAAGGACAGCGTTGCAGCCATGGAAGAGCGGATCAGCACATTGGAACGCGCCCTCGCCGGACTCCTCTCCGCACTCGCTGCACAAGCTCCGGAACGCGTGGCAGGAACTGCAAAGCAACCCGGAACTCGCAAAAGCGGTGGAACACGAAGCCGAAAAAAGAGCGGCTGAACTCCTCACTGGGGTATATCATTACAATAATTCCACCTTTGAGCGCGACGTGCCGGATCCTCCGGTCGTGTTGCGGTGGGGAAACGCGCGCCTGCTGGATTACGGCGCATCCAATGCCCATGCGCCCGTGGTGTTCCTGATTCCCTCGCTTATCAACCGCTATTACATCCTGGATCTCACCCGCAAGCTCAGCTTTGCCCGTTACCTGCGCGAGTGGGGAATGCGGGTATTCATTGCGGATTGGGGCACTCCCTCCACTGCAGAACGGCATTTCAACTGCGCGCTCTACATCACGGAAATACTGGCTCCCATGGCGGAATGGATCCGCGCCAATACACAAGGCCGCATCACCTATGGCGGGTATTGCATGGGTGGCCTGCTTGCCTTGGCGCTCGCCCAGATCCGCCCAGAGCTTGTGGATAATCTTGCATTGTTTGCCACCCCATGGGATTTTTCCGCCACGCATTTTCCGCGTTTCACCAGGGATGAAAGCGCAACCCAGGATTTAAAGCGCTATATCCATACCCGCGATACGATTCCGCCGGAATTCATTCATATGCTATTCCATTATGCCAATCCCCAGGCCTTCCAGAGCAAACTGCGTGAATTCGCCACGATGGACGGGAGGAGTGCGGCGACCCTGGATTTTCTTGCAATTGAACAATGGGTGAATGACGGGGTGGCGATGACCAGAGGCGTGGCGGAAGATTGCCTCATCGACTGGGCGCAGCAAAACCTGCCA
>JABDGA010000074.1 GCA_013286285.1 Alphaproteobacteria bacterium
TGGTAAAGAAAATAAAGAAAAGCAAGTTTGCCAAAGAGTTGATGGCAGATATAAAAAAAGAGGAACAATCGCATGGAGGAGGAAGAACGCTTAGCTGACGCCGGATATAATTTCCTTTGGGAGATGGGTAGCCGATGATTCCTTTATTCCATGGCGATTTTTGTGTCAATAATTCCACTAAATTGCTCTTGCATTCAAGGTTAAGATGAAAGAATTTATTTAGCAAATCTCTATACACTTATTAAAAGAAGCTCATGAATTGGCTCACACGTCTTAAATCCGGTCTCAGCAAGACCAGCAGCAAGCTTACCGAGGGTATTGCCGGTATCTTCACCCGGCGCAAGCTGGATAGGGAGACGCTGGGTGAATTGGAGGAACTCCTGGTCAGTGCCGATATGGGGGCAAAGACGGCGGCGAAAATCGTCGCAAATTTTGGCAGGCAGCGTCTGGATAAAGAAATTTCCCCCGAAGAGATAAGAACCGTACTTGCAGATGAGATTGCCGTGCTGCTGGATCCGGTGATGCACCCTTTAAAGATAGATGCAAGCCTTAAGCCGCATGTTATCCTTGTAGTAGGCGTCAACGGTAACGGTAAGACCACGACTATCGGCAAGCTGGCGCATCATTTGAAAGACAATAATTATCAGGTGATGATGGCTGCGGCGGATACATTCCGTGCGGCGGCGGTAGAGCAACTGGCGGTATGGGCCAAGCGCACCGGATGCGACCTCGTCACTGGCCATGAAGGTGGGGATCCGGCAAGTGTGGCCTATAAGGCGCTGGAAGAGGCAAGGGCGAAAAATGCCGATGTGCTGCTGATCGACAGCGCGGGCAGGCTGCATAATAAATCGAACCTGATGGCGGAATTGCAGAAAATTATAAAGGTGATACAGAAGCTGGAGCCTGCCGCCCCGCATTCGGTTGTCCAGGTGCTGGATGCCACGACCGGGCAGAACGCAATTAACCAGGTGGAGGTTTTTTCTAGCATGGTGAACGTCACCGGGCTGGTTATTACCAAACTCGATGGGACGGCCAAAGGTGGCATCGTGGTGGCGCTGGCCGATCGTTTCGGGATTCCAATCCATGCGATAGGCGTAGGGGAAGCAATAGAGGATTTGCAGCCTTTCGAGGCAGGGGAATTTGCCCGCAACCTGCTTTAGCCAAAGCATGGAATGGTAAAAATACTTCTGCTTCTTAATGGTTTATACTATTCACTAGCAGCGTTCCCATGCGGAGCGATTGGCTATTGACAATGATACGCAATGGAATAGAATCCGGATCCCTCGTTGAGTTGTTTTGGCAACATAGAGGCGGGAATCGAGAATCCAGTTAACTTAATCTAGTGTGAGCTTACTATACATGGCACATCATAAATCGGCACAAAAACGTATTCGTCAGACGGAGCGCCGCACGGACGTCAATCGTGGACGCGTCAGCAAAATCCGTACTGTAATCAAAGCGCTTGAATCGGCTATTGCGGCAGGCAAAAAAGCAGAGGCGCAAGATGCATTTAAGGTAGCAGAGCCGGTTATCATGAGCGGGGTAAGCAAGGGTGTGTTAAAGCAGGCTGCTGCATCGCGCAAAGTGAGCCGCCTTTCCGCCAGAATAAAGGCGATTGCTGGCACTTCTTAAGTATTTTTTGTGTTATCGTAATAGGTTGGAATGCGGAAGCATGTTTCCGCACAAAGGTTGTCTTTGCCTAAAAAGCAGCCAGCATAAGGCTGCATAAACATAAAATAATGAACCTCCTCGTTGTGATAGAGGATAGATGGGGTGCCAGAATGAGTTCGGACATACATTATATGTATGACAGGCGGCGTTACATCTGTGTGAATTGGATGCCCTTTGCGTTTTTCCCTCGGAGGCAGGCATGAATTACGCCGTTTTACAGGAAGAGAGCCGTACGCTTCCTCAGGAAACGAATGCCCATATATGGGAGAATGTAAGAGCACGCCTTAAGACGAAGCTGGGTGAGACGACATTTAAAAGCTGGTTCAATTCCCTGCAATATGAGCGGACAGAAGCCCGGCAGATTATATTTGCGGTGCCTACCCGTTTTATGCGTGAATGGATTATGGCGCATTATGCTGACGATATATTGCGCCTGTGGAAGATGGAGGATCCATCATTGCTTTCCATCCAGATTCGGGTACATGCGGCTGCCAATCCGAGTCCCACTCCTGCTTCTGTAAAAATGGCTTCTGCCGTTGGGTTTGCCAAACCCCTTAACCCACAATCCTCTAACGCCGCACCTTCTGTTACTCCATCTCCTGCAGGCGATGCCGTGGATACTTCCTGGTATGTTGGCGCGCCGCTTGACCCGCGTTTCACCTTCGAGAATTTTGTGGTGGGAAAGCCCAATGAGCTTGCGCATGCCGCCGCACGGCGTGTGGCAGAAAACGATACGGTGATGCAGGGATGCAACCCGCTGTTTCTGTATGGCGGCGTGGGGCTGGGGAAAACCCACCTTATGCACTCCATCGCCTGGCATATCCGGCGCACTAATCCCAACCGCAAGGTGATCTACCTGTCCGCGGAAAAATTCATGTATCAGTTTATCCGCGCGCTGCGTTTTAAGGAAGCACTGGCTTTCAAGGAGCAGTTCCGTTCGGTGGATGTGTTGATGATTGACGATGTCCAGTTCATCAGCGGCAAGGATTCAACGCAGGAGGAGTTTTTTCATACGTTTAACGCGTTGGTGGATCAAAATAAGCAGCTTATTATTTCGTGCGATCGTTCACCTTCCGATCTGGAAGGCATGGAAGAGCGGGTACGTTCACGGCTTGGTTGGGGATTGGTAGCCGATATTCATGCGACTACCTACGAATTGCGCTTGGGCATCCTCCAGTCGAAAGTGGAGAAGATGCTGGGTGTGGTTGTGCCGCCCAAGGTGCTTGAGTTCCTTGCCCATAAAATCACGTCCAATGCCCGCGAGCTGGAAGGGGCGCTTAACCGCGTGGTGGCCCATT
>JABDGA010000075.1 GCA_013286285.1 Alphaproteobacteria bacterium
TAACACCGCTTTTCTGCTGGACAAAGGTGAAATGCTCTGCCGCCATTATAAGCATAATCTGCCCAATTACGGCGTGTTCGACGAAAAACGGGTATTTGCTGCAGGCCCCGTAGCCAATCCAGTCACCTGGCGCGGCATGCAGCTAGGCATTATGATCTGCGAGGATATGTGGAGCAGAGAAACTGCAAGGAACCTGGCATCCGGCGGCGCTGAGATACTGATTTGCACCAACGCCTCGCCTTACGACAGGGAAAAACACACCATACGCCTTGCTGAAGCAAGGAAGCGGGTACAGGAGACCGGCCTGCCGCTTCTCTATGTGAATAGCGTCGGCGGGCAGGATGAACTGGTGTTTGACGGGAGATCGTTTGTGGTCGCGCATAATGGGCAACTCACATGCCAGATGCAGGGTTTTTCCGAGGATGTTATTCTTACTCAATGGCGTAAAGGCGAACAGGGATGGGAGTGCAGTCCCGGCTTCATGGACACGCCGAAAAGCGCGGAAGAAGATCTATATGCAGCAATGATGCTGGCCCTGCGCGGTTACGTGGAAAAAAATCGCTTTCCCGGTGTAGTGCTAGGCCTTTCAGGTGGCATCGACTCAGCACTGACTGCCGCCGTGGCGACCGATGCGCTGGGAGCAAACCGCGTGCATACGCTGATGCTGCCCTCGCCTTATACCTCAGCGGAAAGCCTGGAAGACGCGGCGCAATGCGCGCAGCTTCTGGGTATCCCGCTGGATATCCTTCCCATTGCACCGGCGATGGGGGTATTTGATGAGTTGCTCGCTCCTCTGTTTTCCGGCAGCAAAGCCGATGTCACGGAGGAAAACATCCAGTCGCGTCTGCGCGGCGCGCTTCTCATGGCAGTGAGCAACAAGCATGGACAGCTTGTGCTCACCACCGGCAATAAATCGGAAATAGCGGTAGGCTATTCCACCCTTTATGGCGATATGTGCGGCGGCTATAATTTGCTCAAAGATGCTTATAAGACCGATGTGTATGCGCTGGCTCGCTGGCGTAATGCCCAGAGCCGGGTGATTCCGAAGCGCATTTTGACCAAAGCTCCCTCCGCCGAGCTCAGGTCCAACCAGACCGATCAGGACAGCCTGCCCCCGTATGACGTGCTTGATGCCATCTTACTGCGGCTGGTGGAACGCCAGCAGTCCGTGCGCGATATCGCAGCCGAAGGGTATGATATGAAAACCGTGGAATCGGTAGCACGGATGCTGGCGCGCTCCGAATATAAGCGCCGCCAGGCCGCTCCCGGCGTGAAAATGACGCCGATGTCGTTCGGTCGCGACTGGCGCTACCCACTTACGAACGGCTGGAAGGGCTGACTTTAGAGGCTATAGCGACAGCGACTTCGCTATGCCGTAAGCGAAAATGACGGTTTTCGAGAACCGCAGCGGAGCGTACGTTTAAAGTACGTGAGCAGCGGAAGCGCAGAAAACATCATTTGCAGCAAGGCATAGTAGAAATCGCTACAACCTTATCTTCGTGCGAAACTCCTTCACTACGTCGATATAGAGCTGGCGCTTGAAGGGGACGATGATGTCAGGCAGGATTTCAGGCCTGACCCATTTCCATTCGGAAAATTCCGGATGCTCGGTGTGTATGTTGATGTCGTCATCGCTGCCGGAAAACTGCATGAGAAACCATTTCTGCCGCTGCCCCCGGTAACGCCCACCCCAGATGATCGGCACCAGATCCTCCGGCAGATCGTAATAATACCATCCCTGGCTTTCTGCGAGAATCGACGCCTTGCCGGTTCCCGTTTCCTCATGCAACTCACGCATGGCTGCTTCAAGCGGCTCTTCGCCTGCGTCGATGCCGCCCTGCGGCATCTGCCAAGCCTCTGTTCTCATATCAATACGCTTGGCAACAAACACCTGCTTCTGACGATTCAGCAGCATGATGCCGACTCCTAAACGATACGGCAATGAAATGGGATCTGCATGCATCACGGCAACGCCTGCTTTCCTATGGCGGAAACCGGAGCAAGATCCACACCTTGTGCGGGAAGGCTATCCACCCAGCTTTTCAGCGCTTCCAGAGTCGAAGGATAGGTATGGGCAAGACCGATCGCATATCCATTTTTCTTAGCCGTGTCTATGAGGCCTTGCAGCTGGCCGTCTATCGTGCTGCGCAGGGCATCCCCGTCAATGACCCGGTCGATTCCCAGCGCATAAAACCCGTTCGCTTTTATCAAATCCGCGAGTGCACCGTTTCTCTCGGTCTTTACATAGAGAAATAACAACCCTCGATTTTTAAGCTCTGACAGATACGGCTTGATCGCATCCTTATTCGCCGTCATTTTTTCATCCACCGGCGCCAGTACGCCGGTAAAGCCGGAAAACTGCGCCAGCACGCCATGAAGGCGGGCGATGTTATCGTCCTGCGATAAATCCTCCATCAGGCCAAACGGCCCTGGATCGGAGAGCGGATAATTTTCTCCCTGCATGGGAAGCACCACCAGCGATTCAAATCCATCCTCATGCGATTTTGTCGCCCATTTTTTGGTATCTCCGGAATAAGGCGAAAAGCCCAGGGTAAAATCATGCGGCAGACTCAAAGCTTCCTCGGTCAACGATTTGCTCAAGCCCAGATTGGTGAATATTATCGCAATCATGGGATGCTTTTCCTTCTGCAGGTAGGGGCGGGCATAATATTTCCACGCAAGTACCCCATCATGCTGGACGG
>JABDGA010000076.1 GCA_013286285.1 Alphaproteobacteria bacterium
TTCTGATCATGCCAATAGAGCGGTAATGCTTCCATTCCTGTGCAAATCGAGGAGTTGCGCTTAACCACGCAATCAGATCCACGTGACGATGTACGCTGTAAAATGCGCCTGTATCGTCTACAAACATCGTTTCCGGCTCGTTACGCTCCATATCCTCCGCCAGCGCATTGGCAACATAATCCGCAATCCACTTATGTTTCGCTGCAAACTCAGCATCCGCCGTAAAAAACTTCGGCAACATCCAGAGTTGGTAGAAACGGGTTTCCCACTTTGCTCCGGTCTGCCGGCTTAAATACGCCCACAGGTCAAATTCCATGGAGATCGTGCCAAACGATCTGTCCCCGTTTATCTGTACGACATCATGTGCTACTAGGTACTGATATTCACACCTGGAATCATTCAGGCAATGGTGAACTGCCATAATGCCGTAAAGCACCAATATAATCGCACCGTTAAAAGTGAAGTTCAGGATACAGGCACGCTCACCGAATACAAACTGCTTACACGGCTGTCCCTGTTCCTGCGACATTTTTTTTAAGTAACTATACTCCCACCACACAAATCCCGTGGTGATTAGCAGCATGCTGCTCAACGGATTCCATGTATAGCCCCAGCCGTTATTGGCAAGGGCGTAGACTAGAAAAGGAATACATACCGCGGCAAGGTAAAATATATCTTTACGGTACGGGGACGTATAACGCAGGCGGAAGTCGGCGAACGTCATGCCAAAAATGCACAATGCCAACATTGCAAAAAGCCGTCCGCCAGTCTTTACGCTTGTGGCGGAATAGGTCGCAAGGGCCATGGGAATAACAATAGTGACGTATTCTGGTGTCAGGAACCAGACAGACGCCACATATATCGTCGCCATCAGGTAAATGATGCCATTTTCGATACTCCATAGGATGGCGGCCGAGCGGCGCATCACCCCATAAATGACGTTAATACCGGCAAGAACCAATACGCATTGCGGTTTAATGCAAAAGCCGATACCTGCCATAAGCCCGATAATAATGCGCAAATACCGGGGAATCTGCACGCCGGACAAGGACGGCATCCAGCGGAGGACATAGGAAAAAGTAAGCACCAGGAAAATATGCTCGCGATCGAAAAAATAGACCGGGTTGGTCAGGAACAGGAATACGCCTGCCAGTAGCAGGTAGAATTCCACTTTCTTCTTTTCGTTATGGGCAAACTCAGGATGAAAACGGATGAGTTTCCCTGAAACACCTATGACACATGCAATGGCAACATATCCTATAATGACCAGAAATTGGTAATCGCGAAAAAAACCGTAATGAAGCGACAGGTACACAGGCAAAGAGTAGAGCCAGATAAACAAAGGCGGGTTGACTTCAAAAATATCCGCATACAGCTTTTTCCCCTCCAGCCACTTACGTGCAGCCAGCAGAATCCATGCCTTATCCCCGGCATCTCCGGTCATAAGATGGATATAAAGCGACAGGCACAACAGTAAAACACCGCACGCCAGCAGGACTACACGTGTGTTTATAACGGCTTGTCTTTCAGTAGGGTTCATTAAAAAGGTTTTACCACCGCCAGCAGCACAATGCCAACCATAACCAGCGATACTGATTCGTTTACCCAACGATAGAATCGGGCCGTCCTATGGTTACGATCCTACGCAAAGTCACGCCGGTAGCGGGCAAGCAGCGCATGAATAAGCTGCATGATGACCAGCAGGGCCAGCTTAGCATGAAACCAGCCCTCTATTTTCACCGTGTCAAACCCGACAATTATCACCAGCCATACACCGAATATCCATGTCGAAATCATGGCGGGATTAATGATATAGCGCAAGAGTCGCCTCTCCATCGTCTTGAACAGATCCGACGTTTCACTGCCCAGCGCAACGCCGGCGTGGTACACGTAGAGCCTGGGGAGATAAAGCATCCCTGCCATCCAGGCGATGATGGAAATAATATGAAATGCCTTGACCCAGAGATACATAACGTCCTGTTTGTAGCACACTACCTATTGCGAATGTAGCGTATCTGACTTGAACCATTTCCAATGGCAATGGCCATTTTTTAGCTATCAACACCACTTATAACTTGCAAGGATTTTATCTGAGGGGATAAAAGATCCCATGGGAAGAAAACAATGTCCAATTTATATTATCAAACAGCACAGTTGATCATCCCCTTTCAGAAGCCGCACTGCCTTTACTTGCACGCTCTCTAACTATCCGTACCGCCGCCTCCTCAGGAGTCCCTGCACCGAGTATGGCCCGTAATGTTCTGTCGAAACTGCGTTCATGACCTTTCGAAGCATAAGTATCTCTGAAAGTAAACCGAGGGTCAGGAATTTCATTTTCAACATAAACAGTAGTATCGCCTGTAATTTGCTGCATCACCTCTGCAAGTTCACTTTGAACCGAGACACTACCGGTGAGGGCATGTACACTACCATCTGGATAGTTTCTAACCTTTATTCTCCCCTCTTCATATATATCCCCTGGAATATGTAGCCTGTTAAAAACATCCGCTCCTTCGGGGCTCTCAAAAATCTTTTGGATTCTCGCTATTTCTTGTTCT
>JABDGA010000077.1 GCA_013286285.1 Alphaproteobacteria bacterium
CGGATAAATGGCTGATGTGGATGTTTGCGCCGGAAGCGGTGACGCTGCCAAGCAAAATGTCCTATTACCCGAACTATGACAGCGCCATGTTCCTGGCGTATTTAACCATTGTTCCGGCGATGGCGATTTTCATCTTCAGCATTGAGACCGCATTCTTCGTGCGTTACCAGCGCTTCTATTATGACATACTGGAGCATAAGCCGCTGGCGACCGTGCGCCAAAATCACCGGATCATGATTTCCACCCTGTTTTCCAGCTCGCGCAATTTCTTCGTGATACAGGGGGCCATATCACTCGTCTGCGTGCTCACCGCCGCCAAGCTGTTCGAGTTGTTCCAGATCAATTACCTGCAAATCAGCATTTTTCGCTTAGGCACGCTGGGGGCGTTCTTCCATGTGCTCATGCTGTTTGAGCTGATCATCCTTTCCTATTTTGACTGCCGCCGTATCACCATGTGGATCCAAGGCATCTTTCTGGTGCTGAATGCGGTCTTTACACTGATGACCATCAGCATGGGCTTCCCTTTCTACGGATACGGCTATTTCTTCTCCTGCTTGATCATGTTTGTCATAACGACGCTGGTGCTTTTCAGCCACTTATACAAACTGCCCTATCATGCTTTCATCACCAGCAATAATTCGCTGAAGAATTGAGCGATTTCTACTATGCCTTGCTGCAAATAGCGCTTCTCAAGCTTCCAATGCTCACGTACTTAAACGTACGCTCCGCTCTGGTTCTTGAGAAGCGCTATTTTCGCTTACGGCCTAGCGAAATCTGTGTTGTGTATAAAAGAGATAAAATAATTCTGGCCTTTTTTGGAAGGCGTGGCCCCTTCTCATTCTTGAGAGGGGGCCAGCCTGTGGGATTATGTAGGGCGAGTACAGTCTCCCCACATAATCGGTACAGCACCGCCTGCATCAGCACCATCATCGGCGCTCTGAGTGACATAGCGGTACGCTACCCCATTTGTAGCGACGCCGGCGGACGCCTCCTGGTACATCCATGTCCAGACACCGGTGTCTTTTGTCCACTCCTGTCCGTCCCACGCTAGCTGGATTATCTGCGTGGTAGACGGCGTGGTGACAGGTGGTGAAGGGGTAAGAACCGCGACGAGGTCTCCCGAAGGGAGTTCCTCGATGCTTACGTAGCACGTTTGTTTGGACGGTTCCTGCTGAGAGGAGATCCCCCTAGTGGTCCATCCTATAAACCCCGCCACGAGCACTATTGCTGCCAAGAGCAGCCCCTGGAATAGCCTGTTGTGATTGCGAAGCCAGTTCACTTGACTCTCTCCTTTTTTCGTAAGGCGAAAGAATATAGAGTACAACTTCCGTTGCCTCTGTTCCCATTCCGATCAGGACCTATTTCCAACAAGTTTTTCGTGGAACGGAAGACATCAGCTTGCGGCTATTGTACGGTTTTCTTGTCTTCCTTCCAGCAAGGAAGTGTGAATTTTTTGTGACGGAATTGTCACGGAACCTTCATATTCCTGTCACGAAAACGTCATATTAATGAACTATTTATACTCCGGAAGCTTTAATCATTTTTTAACAGTTCCTGTGTTAATATAAGTTAATTTTAACACTCGCTATAGGTTGCGTCGGAAGGAATAAGTTATGCAGGAGTCGAATAAAAAATTAGCTGGTAAGTATAATAATACAGAGCCGCGGGTGCGGTGCGCATCCGCAGGCAAGCTGGCGGTGTTGTGTACCTCCCTTAGCGTTGGATTGCTTATTTCTTCAGGACTGACGAGTGTGGCACAGGCGCAGACTGCTTCTACCGATGCGACTCAGGCGGCTGCCGATGCGCAGGCCGTGGCTACTGACATTGCCAATGCGCTAGCCGCGTTTCAGGCAGGCAATACCAGCCTTGCCGCAGATGATGCACAGGCCGCGTTGCTGGCCGTCAATACTGCGATCGCTTCCGCGCAGGCGACCAGTACTGCCGCGGATGCAGCGGTTGCTGCTGTTGCCAGCAATCCCAATTCCTCTGTGGCAGGCCCCGCGACCACGGCTGCCTACAATGCAAAAATGGCTGCCGGTGCGGCAGCAACTGCTTTGGCGGATCTCCAAAATGCCCAGGCAAATAAATTCGCCAATGATCAGACGACGTTGAATGACTTGCAGGCGGCCATGGCCGATGCCAATACGGCTGCTACCAATGCCCAGGCGGCTGCTACGGCGGCGAATAACGCCGTCGCGGCGGCGTCAGGAAGCGCCACCTTGCAAAGCATATTGGCGCAAATACAGGCCACCATGGCGCAGATTGAGGGGACGTTGTCGCAGATCGAAACGACGCTAGGTGGAACCACCGGCACGATTTCTACCGGTACTACAGGGACAGGTTCTACGGGAACCGGCACTTCGGGAACGTCCACCACTTCCACCACGACTCCTACCACCAGCACCTTGCAGTCCATACTGACACAAATCAGCGGAACCTTATCGCAGGTTGGAACGACGCTGGGAGGCTCCACTGGCCTATCCGGCACGGCGTCTTTCCATGTTGCTCATCATACGCGTTATAAGGCG